>JAIRNN010000333.1 GCA_031257995.1 Spirochaetaceae bacterium
TTGACGATATATATAAACGGATCTCCGCAATAAACGGCGGTTTCGTTTCTATCGCCGTTTCGCAGACTTCCAATTTGCTTGTCATATAGCATATCATGTCCAGTTCCGACTATCACCAACGTTATCGAGGCAGATGTCTATCGGGTCGTCGGTTTCGCCGATGGTTATCATAACAGTTCTCCTTAATGGACAAATATAGTACGGATTGGGAAATCACGCAACCGCTTCATCACATTTAGCCGCAGATGAATGCAGGATTGGAATCACGGTTGACCGCAGATGGCACCATACATGGCGACACAGATACACGCGGATTTTCACACCGCGCCCCTCTTTAATCTGTTAAAATCCGTGTTAATCTGCGGATCTTTTTATTAATCCCCATTCATCCGTGTCATCCGTGCTCATCTGCGGTTCCCTGTAATTAAAGCCTGTGATGAAGGCCGGGGTCTTAGGGGCGGAGCCCCTAGGAGAGGGGGCAGCGTATAAACGGAGGGAGGTGTGGACGCGCCTTTAGGCGTTGACACATCGACCGGAGAGCGGACAGGAGCGAGGGGAGACTTCCCCCACACGCCGCTTGTGTTTATCTTGCCTGTCCACGCCGTCTACGGTTAACCGTGATTTTATCTTTAGTATCCCAAAATTTGTATTTGACAGACTCCTCCGGCTTGTGTTATAATGTAAGGGGCTGTTTCAAAACGTTTGCTTTAAAACTGCCGCATATTATACTTTTTCAGGAGGAAATTATGAAAAAATGGAGTTTGTTCTGTTTCGTGGCGCTGGCGGGCGTTGTGATGGTCTTTGCGGGGGCCAAGCGTGACACAGACACGACACTGCGGTTTTCGTGGTGGGGCGGTGATTCGCGCCATCAGGCGACGCTCGAAGTTATCGAGCTTTACCAGCAAAAAAATCCGGAGGTCAAGATTGTTGCGGAGTACGGCGGATGGGACGGTTACCGGGAAAAACTCGTTACGCAGATTGCCGGCGGCACCGCTCCCGACATCATGCAGATCGACCAGCCCTGGCTCTTCGAACTTAGCTCGATGGGCGAGGTTTTTCTGACGCTTGACGCGAATGTACCTATTGATACATCCAAATTTGACCGGAACTTTCTGAACAGCTACTGCCTGTTCCAGAATCAGGTGAAGGGGCTGCCCACAGGGCTCAACGGCGAGACGTTTCTGGTGAATACCGAGTTGCTCAAAAAAGCCGGCGTTGATCCGAATACCGAGTGGAATTGGGAAAATCTTTTCACCGAGGGGAAAAAGGTCTCCGCGCTAGGGCCGAAAAACTATCTTTTGGCGATTGATCCCGCTCTGACCCGCTTCCTTTTTCAGAAGTATATGAGCCAGATCGCCGGCGGTATGATTGACGAGAACAAGAACGTTCTGTTTACCGAGCGGCAAGCGGCGGATGCGCTGACGCTTTTCAAACGGCTGCTTGACGAAAAGATACTTATCCCGTACAGCGAGAGCTCGCTCTACTATCAGAAGCCGGAAGAAAACCCCGAATGGATAAACGGCAACCTCGCGCTTATGCACTCGTGGGTGAGCAATCAGGATCGTTCCGGCGGCGGTGTGCCGATCCTCATTGTCAAATCGTTGCCGCTTATGCCAAACGCGAAAGATTCGGGGATACTCGTGCGGCCTTCCCAGATTCTGAGCATTAACAAGAATTCAAAGAACACCGCGGCGGCGGCAAAATTTGTCGATTTCTTCTTTAATGACCCGGAAGCTGCCGAGATTCTCAATATTCAGCGCGGCATTCCGCCGACCAGTACGGCCCGCGAGTTGCTTGCGTCAAAGAAGCTGATCGCGCCGATGGTCGAGGAAGGCACCAATGTTGCGCTGGCGCGCATGGGAAAACCGCAGAGCGTCTGGGAAATGAACAGCGAAATCGTTGACATCATGGAGGACTGCATCGGCAAAATGGCCTTCGGTCAGTCTTCGCCCGCTCAGGCGGCAAAGGAAATGCGCGACAGGATCGCCGCTAAACTGGCATCGTTGTAACTCGCGTAACACAAAACTTTTTCAGGGAGTGCCGGAGCCTTTTCTTTTCATCCATGGGGCATTGAAGTGGACATCGAAAGGCATCCGGCGCTTTTACGGTTTGGAAAAATATGGCGGTAAAACAAAAGCGGTCTTTCACCGGTTTGATCTATATTCTCCCCTGGCTTGCGGGCTTTGTGATATTGCAGTTCGCGCCGCTTCTCAATTCGCTGTGGTATTCATTTACCGATTTCCAACTCATCGGGTCGACGAAGTTCGTCGGGCTTAAAAACTTCATCGGCATTTTTACCTCAGACGCGCAATTTTGGAATTCGCTGAAAGTAACGTTCATCTTTGTCCTCATCGCCGTGCCGATGAAAATCGTATTCGCGCTGATTATTGCCGTCGTGCTCAATCAAAAATGGGCGGGTATCAATTTTTTCCGCACCGTGTACTATATGCCGTCCATTCTCGGCGGCAGCATCGCGATTTCGGTTCTGTGGCGGTTCCTGTTCATGAAACAAGGCGTAATCAATCAGATGATTTCCATTATCGGAATTCCGGCGCTCGACTGGCTCGGCAGCCCGAAAATTGCGCTTTTTACCGTGAGCCTCGTCACCGTCTGGCAATTCGGCTCGTCTATGGTGCTGTTTTTGGCGGGGCTCAAACAGATTCCGGAAACATTATACGAGGCGGCGCGTATCGACGGAGCGGGCCGTATCAGAATTTTTTTCCGCGTTACCGTTCCTCTGCTTACGCCGATTGTGTTTTTCAATTTGATCATGCAGACAATCAACGCCTTTCAGGAATTTACCACAGCGTTTGTTATCACGCAGGGTGGCCCGCTGAAATCAACCTATCTGTACGGACTTATGCTCTACGACCAGGGCTTTAAATTCTTCAAGATGGGTTACGCCTCCGCCCTGTCATGGATTCTATTCGTGATTATCTTTTTATTCACAAGCCTCACGTTCAAATCATCGGAATCATGGGTACATTACGGAGATAAGCCATGAACCGTACCCTTCGCAAAATAACCGCGTATATGTTATTGCTCCTCTTGGGATATGTTATGGTGTATCCGCTCTTTTGGATGTTTGGCGCATCATTCAAAACCAACGCCGAGATATTCGGCAGCGTTAACATTATCCCGAAAGAACCGGTTTTTGACGCTTTCACAAACGGCTGGAAAGGATCGGGCCAGTATACCTTCGGCACATTTCTTTTGAACACATTCTATCTTGTCATGCCGGTCGTCCTTTTTACGGTGGTTTCGAGTCTGTTCGTCGGATACGGCTTCGCGCGCTTCCGGTTCCCGCTTAAAAAGATTCTTTTTCAGCTCATGCTCTCCACGCTCATGCTCCCGGCAACGGTTATCGTCATTCCGCGCTACATCTTTTTCAAAAACATCGGGGCGCTTGATTCATACTGGCCGTTTATCATCCCCGCCATACTCGGATCGTTCCCGTTTTTTAACTTTATGATGGTACAGTTTTTTCGGGGTATTCCGATGGAACTTGACGAATCCGCCAAAATGGACGGTTGCAACAGTTTTACCACCTTGATAAAGATACTCGCGCCGCTCTGCAAACCTGCCGTTTTTTCGGTCGTCGTCTTTCAGTTTGTCTGGACGTGGAACGATTTCTTTAACGCGCTGATTTACATTAGCAGCGTAAGCAAATATCCGGTCGCGCTCGGACTCCGCATGGGCATCGACATCTCCGCAAACATAAGCTGGAATCAAATCCTTGCGATGTCCACGCTGTCCATCCTGCCACCGGTACTGCTGTTTTTTCTGGCGCAGAGTTATTTTGTGGAAGGCATCTCCACCACCGGCATCAAAGATTAGCGAATGGAGGTGGGGGAAGTCTCCCCCTCGCTCCGGTCGATAGGACCGATCCTAAAGGCGCGTCCGCAAATGCTTGCTCCGCAAGCACACCCTCCGTGTGGTCCTCCGCTACCCCCTCTGTGGGGGACACCCCAACATTCACTTCTTTCCCACCCCCCATCCTCCAAATCCATCCTCCAAAAAAAATCATCCATCCATCCAATGTTCATTTTCAATTATCCATTCCCTGAAGGGGGATTCAACCCTAAACTTGACCCGTAGGCGGCAGATAGCCGGAATGAGCCGGACCCGGCGGTCCGCCTAGACCTGACAAATCGTTCTTGATCGGTGGCGATCGTGCTGCCGGGCGGGCCAGGTTTTGTGGGTCAAGTTTAGCGTAGGGGGTGGGGGCTGTCCCCGGCGAGGGGCTGTCCCTCGGGGAAAGGGCTGTCCCCTGTGGAAGGGGCTGTCCCCGGCGCGGGGGCTGGCCTGGCGGAGGGGGCTGTCCCCCGTGGAAGGGGCTGCCCCAGCGCGGGGTCTGTCCCCGTGGAAGGGGCTGTCCCCCGCAGAGGGGCCTGTCCCCGGCGCGGGGTCTGTCCCTCGTGGAAGGGTCTTTTCCCGGCGCGGGGTCTGTCCCTCGTGGAGGGGTCTGTTCCCGTGGAAGGGGCTGTCCCTCGTGGAAGGGGGGCTGTCCCCGGCGCGGGGTCTGTCCCCCGTGGAAGGGGCCGCCCCCTAACAGCAACCCCCAGCCTACCGACACGCCCCAAGCTGAGGTAAGCGTACTGCCGCAGGCAACTTGGCCGCCCAGAGGGAGCGCCGCGTCTGCGCAACGACAAGGCCCTCCCACGAGATGGTACCCCAATCATTTGTGCTTGGCGATTTTTTCGTATCTTTCGAGGAGCCTTTTCTGTTTGAGTTCCGAAAGGTGGTCGTAAAAGAGGATGCCGTCGAGGTGGTCGTTCTCGTGCTGGACAATGCGGGCTAAGATGCCGCTACATTCAAGGGTGAACGGGCGGCCTCTGGTGTCGAAGGCTTGGACTTTGACCGCTTCGGGACGGGCAACGTCGGCGTAAACGCCGGAGAGCGAGAGACAGCCTTCCTCGCTGGTTACGGTTTCTGTGGACATTCCGATAATTGAGGGATTGACGAAGACGATCGGGGCCTCGTTTTTGATACGCGCGATAAAAAAGCGTTCGCCGATACCGACTTGCGGGGCGGCAAGACCGACTCCCTGGGCCTCGTCCAGCAAGACTATCATACGCGCGACTATTTCTTCGAGTTCCGGACCGAAAGCGGTTACGGGAACGGCTTTCTGCCTGAGAATAGCGTCACCCAGTTTCACGATTTTGAGCGTGTCCGTAGGCGGCCTCTTGTTTGCGTTATTCATAGCTTATTATTGACAGAACAACGGCTTTTTGGCAATATGGGACAGGAACGTTCAGATGGCGCTCGTTGGCGGCGAGGGATCCCGCTCGCGGTATTTGACTTCTATTTAACGGCGTTTTCACAAGCCTTTCACCGTGCGCCGTTACGATGAAACACAAGGAGAAACAGATGCAAAGAGTATCGAACAGGAACATGGGGTTCAAACGGATCGAGTCGGGGCTTATTATAGCCGTTATCGCGCTGGTGTCGTTGCTTACCTGCGCTACGCCGCCGCCGGATGCCGCGCCGCCACGGGATGCGGCCCCGCATACGCTGGTCTTGCTGCACACCAACGACCATCACGGGGCGATTCTGCCCAACAACGGGAAGGGCGGACTTGCCGAGCGGGCCGCGTTTGTGAAGAGCGTCCGCGCCGATTACGGGGACGTGTTGCTGGTTGATGCGGGCGACATCAATACCGGCCCGGCCCTGTCCAATATGTTTGACGCGAAACCGGACTTTACCGCGTACAACCTGATGGGCTACGATGCGGCGACTTTCGGGAACCACGAGTTTGACAAGCCGCTTTCCGTCCTGCGGGAACAACTGGCGCTCGCCGCGTTTCCCTTCGTGTCGTCCAATATAAAGGAAGGAAACACGTTTCTCGGCGGGAACCAGTACCTCATCAAGCAGTATGACGGCTACACGGTGGGCATATTCGCGGTTACCACGCTGCGAACGAAAATTGTCGCCAGTCCCGACAAGAGCCTTGTATTCATTCCTGAAATCGAGGCGGCCCAAGACGCGGTTGCCGTGCTGAAAAAGGAGAAGGTTGACATCATCATCGGCCTTACCCACATCGGGGACGTGCGGGAGGCCCCCGACCACGTAACCTCGCCCGCGCTTGCCCAGGCCGTACCGGACATCGACATCATCATCGACGGCCATTCCCACTCGCTCTTTGAGGAACCGCTTAAAGTGGGCGGCACATGGATCGTGACGGCCAACGAATGGGGAAAACAGGTCGGCAAGGGCGTTATCACCATCGCGGCGGGGGAAATCACCGGTTTTGACTGGAAACCTGTGGCAATTGACGGGACGCTGGGCCTTGATCCGGATGCCGAAGTCGCCGCGATGCTCGAACCGTATATCACGAAAGCGAACGAAAGCCTGAAAGAAGTGGTTGGCGAAGCGTCCGAGACCTTTGTCTTTGGCAACCGGCTCACCCGTTATGGGGAAACGGCCCTCGGCAACATGGTAACCGACGCGAACGTGTGGTATTTCGAGAAGATCTACAACCAAAAACTCGATTTCGCGTTCCATAACGGCGGCGGCATTCGCGCCGAACTGCCCCGAGGTCCCGTCACGCAGGAACGGGTGCTCACGGTGCTGCCCTTCGAGAACTATCTTTTCATCGCCTCGCTCAAAGGCAGCGACATTCTCGCGCTGTTTGACTTCATCGCGACGGTGCCGCAGGGCGCGGGCGGCTTCCCCCAGTTTTCCAAAGAGGTGCGCTACACGCTGGATCTGTCGGGTGGAGAAGGCAAGATCACCGGCCTCACCATCGGCGGCGCGCCGGTTGACCCGAACAAAACCTACCGCTTCTGCACGAACGACTATATGATAAAAGGCGGAGACGGCTACGAGGCGCTGACGAAAAGCGAAGACCCGTTTAACACGTCGCTACTCCTCTCGTATGTGGTCGGCGAATACGTCAAGGCGCAGGGAACCATCACCCCCGCGACAGACGGGCGCATGACGGTCGTGGGCGGCGTTACCCCGTAGATGCCCCACAGGGGGAATGGATAATGGATAATGAGCAAGGTGCTCGTTTCATTCCTATCATTTTCCATTATCCGAAAGGGATGACACCTTAGGGGCGGAGCTTGGGACTTACGTCTTTGGAGGGGATAGCGGAAAGCGGCTCAAGTTTTGAACTTTGACCGGAGCGAGGGGGAAAGACTTCTCTCACCTTTTCTATCCTTTTTTGGGGTCTTGAAACAGTCTATGCAAAACTGTCAGGAAAGCGCATAGTTTCACCTTATGAAAGTAAAACAAGTTTCTCTGTTGGGGAATGGGCCAAGAAACGGGCTATGGAAAGACTCCTTTCGTGCTGACGTGAAGGTCGGACGGTTTTTAAGCGTACTTGCCCTTTCAGGGGTAAGTGCCAGCTTGTACAAGGGGATACAGGATAACTACCTCGCCGAAATCGTGCATATCAGCGCGTTTGAACGGGGCATTGTGGAATTCTTTCGCGAAATCCCCGGTCTCTTTGTCGTACTCCTCTTGGCACTGATGTACCGGTTCACCGAGAGCCGCGTTTTCAAGCTCGGAACCGCGCTGATGTTGGCGGGACTGGCCGGGCTTCTGCTTTCAGGAAGCGGCAAGTTTATCGTGGTGCTGTTTATGGTGCTTTACAGCCTCGGCGAACATATCATCATGCCGGTTAAGACTACGCTCACACTGGACATGACGCGCAAAGACAAGTCAGGTTCAGCCCTCGGTATCACCGGCGCAATAGGACAGGTGGGAAGCATTATCGGCTATGTCGGGGTTATGGTCATGTTCTTCCTTTTTTCGCGGATCGGGTTCAAGCGCGGAGACCCGGCGAGTTTCAAGATCGTGTTTGCTGTGGCCGTGGCACTCATGCTGGCTGCGACCCTCGTCGTACTTGCCCTCCAAGAGACCAACGTCATAGGGCAACGCCAGCGTTTTTATTTCGCCAAGAAGTTCTCCATCTACTACATGCTGGAAGTGTTTTACGGGGCGCGCAAACAGATATTCATCACCTTCGCCCCCTACGTGCTCATTTTACAGTACGGCGCGGACGCTTCGCTCATCTCGCTCCTCTTGGCGATCTGCGCGGGCTGCGGCATTGTGTGCAACCCCTTGGTGGGAAAGCTCATCGACCGGCTGGGCTTTAAGTTCGTTATGGTAACAGACACGCTGCTTCTGGTTATCGTGTGCCTGCTCTACGGCTTTGCCCACCGCATTTTCCCAATGCATATTGCCTTTATTGTGGTTTGTGCCAACTATGTGCTTGACTCGATCATATCCACCGCGAGCATGGCAACGAATGTGTATGTGCAGTCGATTGCCGCCAGCCACAAGGAAATCACCGCCACTTTATCCACCGGCGTTTCAGTCAATCATGTGATCAGCATCCTCATTGCCCTGTTGGGCGGCGCAATCTGGAATGCGGTTGGCATTGAAACCCTGTTCACTCTTTCCGCTGTCTTGGGCCTCGCTAACAGCGCTTATGCGGCTACCATTAAGGTAAAGCACTAAAGATTATAGGACGAGGCTGTTTCAAAACCCCGCATTGCGGTGTGGGCAGACTTCTCTTGCGGCTATCTGCGGCCCACGTGATTGAGACTGTCTGTATCTCCTTTTAGGCCGCGATCCTGGAGAGGGGGGAAAAGAATACGGGGGTGGAACCCTACAGCCCTCACCATCCTGTTTCGGACTTCCGGGCCGGGGCGCACTCGATAATGCGCCCGTCCATGGACGCTTTGGGTGCGCCCGCCAAGCCAAGTAATGCTTGGCCACCATGCACCGTATGGTTTTGTCCCCGTAGAGGGGGGTAGCGGAAGACCAAACGGAGGGAGGTGTGGACGCGCCGTAGGTGCGGGCATATCGACCGGAGGTGGGCTGGAACGAAGGGAGAGACTTCCCCCTCTTTCTATTTTCTTAAGAGAACAACTATAGACAACTTATTTCGCCCACCACCGGGCACACACAGATAAAGAGGATTGGGTGATGAAGAATCTTATCGAACTTTGGTTCGCTATCCGTGTCTTTAGTGTTCATCTTTTGCAGGTCAAGTTTAGACCCCTTATCTGCGGCGTTTTTGGCGGGAACGGTAACGTGGTTGTCATCGAGCAGCGTCCTATCCTGATCGGTAACGATGAGTTTAACCGGTGCGGGCATAGTAATTGTTGAAAATTACCTGCTCGTTGCCGGGGAATGAGACGAACGTGAAATACAGGCCGGTGTCGCGTTTTACGAGGCGCAGGACGGGGGAGAGGATCGTGTCGCCGGCGCGGAAAGAACAGGCGTACAACTCCGCGTGAAGCGGAATCGTCTCGGCAAGCGACGCATGGTCGGGGTAAAATATGAGACCCTCTTCCGAAACCGTCTTCACCTCACCGGAAAGCAGCACTCCGGTTATCGGATGGGTGATGAGGAGATCAAATCTGCCGCTGCCCGCGTCATTTTTCATCTTGAGTTTGTGCTCGCCGTCGGGAATGACCGCATTGATGATTGATTGAATGGTTGCGATTTCCCCCTTGTCGGTGAGCGTCCCGCTTACCACCGCGTCAACACCGAGAAAAACCGCTTTGTCCTGCTCTATCGATGAAAAATTTTCGCCTTTGATGAGAATAACCGGGCACTGTTTTCCCGGCCCGGTTTTCCTGATGAACTGGACAAAGCTCTTCCAGTGGCGCGGAAAAACGCGCGTATCGATGATGATGACATCGGGATTGACTTCCTCGATGTTGTCCATCGCTTTCTGAATATGACGGTAAACAATCGTCTCAATCGCGAGCGGCCCCAAGAATTCCTCGAGTTTCGAGCATATATCTCCCGCGCCGAGAACCATCATCAGTTTCATGCTTACTCCGTTCCGAGATTGATCACCATATAATCGACGATGCTCCAAAAACTGCTGTCCCGCCTTAAATAGTAGGTGTAGCGGCGGCGTTCGGTGAAGTTGTTCTGCCGAAACAGGCACTGGACGGTCACCTCGGCGTTTTCCGCGTTATAGGCGGTCCTCTCGATGGTGAAGTCGCTGGGAATCATCGAGATGTCGCCGTCCACCGTGGCCGCCATCAGATCGGACCGGTAGCGAGCAACCATACGCGCCCGGCCTTCCTCGGACTCCGTGCGCCACTGACGCTGACGAGAACCATCCCGGCTGACCATCGTCTCAAGATCGATGTAAAGGAAAAATTTTTCCCACTGCGACCTCTGCCGCGCGTTTATCGTCCATGCGACAACCTCATCGGGCGGTAACTTTTCCCGTACCAGATTCGCCTTTGTCTCAACATCAAGCATAACCGGAAGCCCGTCGGGGCCGGGAATGGCGGGCGGCCTCACGGTCAGTTGCAACCGGTTTGACGATAACACCGCCGGGGTGCCGTCGGGGGCGCCGTCGAGAGATGCCCGGTACGCCTCCGGGTAGATCTTCGCCTGAATGACGTACGCGCCCGCATCCTCAATCGCCGCGTAATGGCGCAGGTCTTCAATAAAAGAGAACGACTCGCCCGTCTCGACCGCCACATCCCGAAAGTAGACCTGTCGGCTGCCCGTCCGTTTTCGCAAAAGCGCATCCGCTTGGGGCACCATCCGGTTTTGCAATGTCTTCACGTCGAACTCCACCGAGAACGCCCGGTCTTCCGCCAGCCGAAACCGATAGGGCAACAGCCCATTGTTGGTGATCGTCACCTGTACGAGAATCGGCTCGGACGCGAGGTGGTATATCTGCTTGTCATAAAACCGTATTGATACGGCGACATTCTCGTCGCCAAACACAAACCGGGCACCCAACAAAACCAACACTACAGCAATCGTTTGTCTTTTCATAGTTATTACTAGGTTTATCGGCATTTTGGCCGACTAACTGGAGAGCGCGATCGTTTTAAGAATTTGTCCACAGATTGCGCAGAATAGGCGAAGCTCGCTGTGAAAAATCTGAGTAATCTGTGGAACCTCCCCGTGATCCCGCCCGTGAAAAATTTACTTGACAAAACTCCTGTTTCATACGATATTGTACTTGTGGGGCTGTAAAGCCGCATGTATATTCAAGATAAGCTGGTGTATTGTGAGAAAAAACGAAAATAGCGGGGAAAGGGTTAAAAGGGGTGTTTCGGGCCGTCTGGAGACGGTTTCAGGGCGTTTACGGCCTAAAGTACGGAGGTCCCCCCGCCATACGTTTTTCCGTTCTTTTTTCATCTCTCTTTCTCCTTTCGCCCCGGCAGCGGATTCCCTTCCGGCTTCCCGGGGCTTTTTTCCCTGAGCAGCCTCTGACTTCAATCATTATCTTTATGGTCTAAGACAAAAAAGCCGACACGGCAATATGAGAACGGGGAAGGGTGTCTGATATTTGACGATACGACAGGAGAAAAAGTATGCATGGACGAGAATGAAATAGTCTGCCGGTATTATGAGCGCAACAAAGGCAGGAATGTCAAAGGGATAAATATACTGACAGCCTTTTACACGGCTGAAAATGGATACGGGAAACTGCAGACACCGGCAGATTATCAAATAATATCGAAGACCAGGATAGAGACGGGCAGCAAGACGGGGAAAGAACGGCGGGTAAGCGGGAAAAGCAAGAATGAACTGATGCGGGAGATGATACGCCAAACGATACAAAAGCACGTGAAATTCGGGTATATATTGGCCGGTTCGTGGTTTGCGCCGGTGGAAAACATGAGGTTTACATCCGGGGAGCGGAAAGCATTCATATTTGAAATCAACGATAACCGTCTGGCGGCGGTGAGCGGACAGGAGAGGGAAAAAGGCCGCTTTATCAGGATAGACCGGATGGAGATGCCTGATGAGGAACCGGCGCCGGTATATTTAAAGGATTTGAGATTTCCGGCAATTCTTTATAAACAAGTCTTTAAGAACAAAGACGGATCGGCGGGGGTTCGGTATTTGGCAAGCAACGATGGAACGATGAGCCGTGACCGGTTCAAGACGCTTTACCAGAAACGGTGGAGTGTTGAAGTATATCACGAGAGTATACAACAAAACACGAGTATAGGGAGATCGCCTGCGCGTACGGAGAGGACGCAAAGCAATCATATATTCGCGTCGATATAGGGGTATGTGAAATTGGCGTTGGCAAAACTCAATCATGGATACAGTCACTTTGCGATAAAATCGCAGATTTACCTGGTCGCATTGAAAAGGGCGATGGAATTATTGTCCGCGTTTAACAGGGGAGAAAATTCAGTCTTTGCGTAACATGAGTTATTAACGTGCGTTGCCGTGACTTCCCCCGTCTTGCTTGCTATTTTTGGGAAAAGCACTGCAGCGGGGTTTGCCGCCTTCACTTGGTTCCCTACGTGGGTTCAAAGGCGGCCCTCGTACCGGAATAGCACGGCGCACTCGATATGCGTCGTCTGCGGATAAAAGTCATAGCAGGTAACCGATACAAGGCGGTAACCTCCTTCGAGAAGGCGTTTCGTATCGCGGGCAAGCGTCGCCGGATTACAGGAAACATAGATCAGCGCCGCCGTCTTCAGCCGGATAAAAAGATTGATCAGCGGCACACACAATCCCTCACGCGGCGGGTCAACGACTGCCGTTTCCCCATGCGGCGTACGTCCCGTGTTTTGCGCGTTTGAGCCAACCGCCGCGCAGTACCGTTCCGCAGAAAGCGCGTAATACTCCGCACGGGACCCGCGCAGGTTTTCACGGGCCAGAGCAATCGCCTGGGGGTTCTCCTCGACAAGAACCAACTCCGCGAATCCCGCCGCCAGAGAACGGGCAAACGCGCCCACGCCGCAATAGATGTCCGCGAGCATGCCGCCCTTCCCGGCAATCGCGGCCACATCGGCGACGAGTGTTTTCTGCGCTTCCAAGTTACTCTGGAAGAAGAGCCGCGCATCCATCGTTACATCCAAACCGGGAACAAACAGCCTTTCGGTATCGCCGCCCTCGACCGCAATCCGGTCGTCAAAGCCATAGACCGTAAACCGCCGCCGTCCGCACGGGGGAGCCGCATATTTGATAAAATCCCGGACAACCGGAACCGCCGCCGGACAGTCGCGCGCCCGGACAATCTTCGCGCTTTTCGACTCTTTGAACCCGACAATCCCGCCGTCCGTGTGCAATTCAACCCGGTTCCGCCATCCATAAGGCGGCGACGGCACAAACCCTATTTCCGGCGCCGCTTCCACCCCGCCAATCCGCCGCAACGCATCCGCCACCATATTCTTCTTTTCCGCCGCCTGTGACTCATAGCTCATATGCTGGAGCGTACAACCGCCGCAGATCCCGAACAGAGGACACTGCGGCTCGACACGATCCCCGGAAGCCTCGACAATCTCAACAAGCCGCGCCACAGGCTTCTTTTCATCGGCCGCTTCCGCCCGGACTACATCGCCCGGACAGGTAAAGGGCACAAAAAAAGCCTTCCCGCCAAAACGGACAACGCCCCCGGAAAAACTGATACTCTCGACACGCCCCTCAAAAACCACCTTTCACCCTTCTCCACTTCCGCACGAGCTATCATAGTGCTTCTGCCAAAGGAATATAAGAAGGGATAGGAGAAGTCTCCTGCTGTCGACAAGTTACGCAAATAGAAAATAAAAAGGTCCGCAGATTACACAGATTTCCACAGATTTAAGCGGGGTGTTGAGACTGGCATTAGATAGAAGGACATTATTGGTGTTTATCTGCTTCATCAGCGTTCATCGGTGGTTGAACGTGATTCAGTTGCGGTTAACCGTGGTCCCGTCCGCTTGACAACTCTCCCGCCCCATACCATACTTACGCCTGCGGCTTGCATAGCGAGTGCGCCTAATTTAATACTGAGGCGGCAAATGATGAAAAAGGGTTTATTCTGCGCGGTTTTGGCCGTGATGACGGCGGCGGCCTTTGCCCAGAGCGGGGCGGGAGACGTTGACGAGGAGATAGCGAAATACACTGAGGCCCTGTTGCTCGACCCGGATAACGCCGAAGCCTATAGAGAACGCGGTTTTGCGTATGCCGGCAAAGGAGACTACGACCGGGCGATTGAGGACTACACCCAAGTACTGCGGCTCGACCCGAATAATGCGAGGGCCCACAACAACCGGGGCTATGCGTATAACAACAAACGAGACTACGACCGGGCGATAGCGGACTTCAACCAAGCGTTACGGCTCGACCCGGATTATGCGTCGGCCTACAACAACCGGGGTCTTGCGTATTACAACAAAAAGGACATAGACCGCGCGATAGCGGACTACGACCAGGCCCTGCGGCTCGATCCGGATTTTGCGGTTGCCTACAACAACCGGGGTAATGCGTATAGCGGCAAAGGGGACAGAGACCAGGCGATAGCGGACTACGATCAAGCGTTGCGGATCAACCCGGATTACGCGAGGGCCTACAGCAACCGGGGCAATGCGTATGCCGGCAAAGGGGAAAGCGACCGGGCGATAGCGGACTACAATCAGGCGCTACGGCTGGGCCCGAATAATGCGGCGGTGTATGTCCGGCGGGGCATGGCGTATAATAACAAAAAGGACTACGACCGGGCGATTGAGGACCACACCCAAGCGCTGCGGCTCGACCCGAATGATACGTTGGCGTATCTCTGGCGGGGCATAGCATATAGGAACAAAAAGGACTACGACCGGGCGATAGAGAACTTCACCCAAGCGCTGCGGCTCAACCCGGATTATGCGGTTGCCTATAACAATCGGGGCCTTGCGTATGCCGACAAACGAGACTACGACCGGGCGATTGAGGACTACACCCAGGCGCTGCGGCTCGACCCGAATAATGCGGGGGTGTATGTCTGGCGGGGCCTTGCGTATTATAACAGAAGGGACATAGACAAGGCGATAGCGGACTATGACCATGCACTGCGGATCAACCCGAATAACGCGCTTGTCTATAACAACCGGGGCATGGCGTATGACGGCAGACGAGACTACGACCGGGCGATAGCGGACTACACCGAGGCCCTGCGGATCGATCCGAATTATGCGCTTGTCTATAACAACCGGGGCAAGGAGTATGCCGATAAAGGAGACTATGACCGGGCGATAGCGGACTACGGAGAGGCGTTGCGGATCGACCCGCATGATGCGCTTGTCTATAACAACCGGGGCAAGGCGTATGCCGATAAAGGAGACTACGACCGGGCGATAGCGGACTGTACCCAAGCCCTGCGGCTCGACCCGCATGATGCGGCGGCCTACCGCAACCGGGGCAGCGCGTATATTATGAAGGAGGACTATGCCCGCGCCCGCGCGGACGTGGAGAAAGCGCTGCGGCTCAATCCCAACGACACCGATGTGCGGAAGCTTCTTAACCAGTTGCGGGGCATGGGGTATTGAAAAGAGGCGGCAGGGGACCCGTTGAGGGTTTTAGCCGCAAAAGGAACGGAACGGACAGCGGGCTGAGCAAAAAGAATTAACCGCGAAGGCGCGGCGGCCCCGCAGGGGCTTCACTTAGGTTCGCGGCTTGATGGGAGATAACGGCGGTTCCCCCTACGGGGGACAAGGCCGGCACGGGGAGACTGTATCGGCTGATACAAAGAGGCTGATACGGCCTTCTCACCGGATGCTCGTCCCCGCGTTCAAGCGGACGCTCGGCTAGCGTTGGGTGAGAACGTGCCGTAACGAGGAGGCTGTTCTAGCAGTACCGGCGAGGCCGCTCTAGCCGAAGCAGGGGGACCGCTCTAGCCGAAGCAGGGAGGCCGCTCTAGCCGAAGCAGGGAGGCCGCTCTAGCCGAAGCAGGGAGGCCGCTCTAGCCGAAGCAGGGAGGCCGCTCTAGCCGAAGCAGGGGGGCCGCTCTAGCCGAAGCAGGGGGGCCGCTCTAGCCGAAGCAGGGAGGCCGCTCTAGCCGAAGCAGGGAGGCCGCTCTAGCCGAAGCAGGGAGGCCGCTCTAGCCGAAGCAGCGAGGCCGTTCTAGCCGTAACAGGGAGGCCGTTCTAGCCGAAGCAGGGAGGCCGCTCTAGCCGAAGCAGGGGGGCCGCTCTAGCCGAAGCAGGGAGGCCGTTCTAGCCGTAACAGGGAGGCTGTTCCGGGCTAGAACAAGGGGGCTGTATCGGCTGATACAAAGGCGTTGTATCGGCTGATACAAAGGCGTTGTATCGGCTGATACAAAGGCGTTGTATCGGCTGATACAAAGGGGCTGTTACGCCCGTAACAGAGAAGTCTGCGTAGGCTGCACAGAGAAATCTGTGTAGGCTGCACAGAGAAATCTGCGTAGGCTGCACAGAGAAGTCTGCGTAGGCCGCACAGAGAAGTCTGTGTAGGCTGCACAGAGAAGTCTGCGTAGGCTGCACAGAGAAGTCTGCGTAGGCTGCACAGAGAAGTCTGCGTAGGCTGCACAGAGAAGTCTGCGTAGGCTGCACAGAGAAGTCTGTGCGGCTACCCAGAGAAGTCTGTGCGGACGCGCCTTTAGGCGCGGGTACGGGCTTATCGGCCGGAGCGTGTGTCCGGAGCGGAGGGGCCGGCAACAATGTCGCTCTGGCAACATCGTTGCCAGAGCGACATTGTTGCCACGACTTCTCCCGCTTGGCTCGCTGGCGAAGGGTTTTTGAACAGGTTCTTAACCGGTTGCGGGGTATTGAAAAGAGGACCCCGTTCCGGCGGACGGGCGGCCGGCGGGAACCTATTCGATGATACCGGTTCCAACAGGTTGGACTGGGGAATAGAGAGGGGGGAGCAAAAATGAGACAGGGAATGAATAAGGGTTTACTCTGCGCGGTTTTGGTCGTGATGACGGCGGCGGCCGCCTTTGCCCAGAGCGGGACGGGAGGCGTTGACGAGGATAGAGCGAAGTACACCGAGCGGATACGGATGGATTCCAACGAAGCGCCGGCGTATTACGACCGGGGCCTTGCGTACTTCCGCGAGAAGGACTACGACCGGGCGATAGCGGACTTCACCGAGGCGCTGCGGCTCGACCCGAATGACGCGGCGGCCTACCGCAACCGGGGCATGGCGTATTCCCGCCGGGGGAACCACGAGGATAACGACCGCGTGATTGAGGACTACACCGAGGCGTTGCGGCTCGACCCCTATGACGCGTCGGCCTATAACAACCGGGGCATGGCGTATAGCAACAAAAAAAACTATGAGCGGGCGATTGAGGACTACACCGAGTCGTTGCGGCTCGACCCGGATTATGCGGCGGCCTATAACAACCGGGGCTTCGCGTATGACAACAGAGGGAACCCTGGGGACTTCGACCGGGCGATAGCGGACTACGGAGAGGCGTTGCGCCTCGACCCGGATTATGCGGCGGCCTACAACAACCGGGGCTTCGCGTATGCCGACAAGAAGGACTACGAAAAGGCCATAGCGGACTACACCGAGGCGCTGCGGCTGGACCCGGATTATGCCGAGGCCTACAACAACCGGGGCGGCGCGTATAACGACAAAAAGGATTACGACCGGGCGATAGCGGACTTCGACCAGGCGTTGCGGATCAACCCGGATTATGCGCTTGTCTACAACAACCGGGGTTTTGCCTATGACAACAAAGGGGATTACGACCGGGCGATAGCGGACTACACCGAGGCGTTGCGGATCAACCCGGATTATGTGGCGGCCTACAACAACCGGAGTGTTGCGTATGAAAAAAAAGGAGATTATGACGGGGCGATTGAGGACTGCAACCATGTGTTGCGGCTCGACCCGCATTTTGCGATAGCCTATTGCAACCGGGGCAATGCGTATCGCAACAAAGGAGACTACGACCGGGCGATAGCGGATTACACCGAGGCGTTACGGATCAACCCGGATTATGCGACGGCCTACGGCAACCGGGGCTTTGCATATAGTAACAAAGGAGACTACGACCAGGCGATGGCAGACTACGATTGGGCTTTACGGCTGGACCCGGAATTTGCGATGGCCTACAACAACCGGGGCAATGCGTACCGCGACAATGGTTTCCCCGGGGACTACGACCGGGCGATGGCGGACTACGGAGAGGCGTTGCGGATCGACCCGGAGTTTGCGCTGGCCTATGACAACCGGGGCTTTGCGTATTACCTCAAAGGGGACTACGACCGGGCGATAGCGGACTACGAAGAGGCCCTGCGGTTCGACCCGAATTTTGCGCGGACGTATAACCGGCGGGGCATTGCGTATGCCGACAAAGGGGACTACGAGCGGGCGATTGAGGATTACGACCAAGCCCTGCGGCTGGACCCGGATAATGCGGCGGCCTACGGCAACCGGGGCATTGCGTACAGCAACAAAAAGGACTACGAAAAGGCGATAGCGGACTACAATGAGTCGTTGCGGCTGGACCCGGATGACGCATGGGCCTACAACAACCGGGGCAATGCGTATGCCGCTCAAGGGGACATAGACCGGGCGATAGCGGATTACACCGAGGCGCTGCGGCTGGACCCGGATTATACGGAGGTCTACGGCAACAGGGGCATTGCGTATAGCAACAAAAAGGACTACGAAAAGGCGATAGCGGATTACACCGAAGCGCTGCGGCTCGACCCGGATGCGGCGTGGGCCTACAACAACCGGGGCAATGCGTATGATGACAACGGGGACTACGACCGGGCCATAGCCGATTACACCCAGGCATTGCTGCTCGACCCGGAGAATGCGCTTGTCCACAACAACCGGGGCTTTGCGTATAAGAATAAAGGGGATATGGACCAGGCGGCAGCGGACTTCACCGAGGCGTTGCGGCTCGACCCGGATTATGCGGCGGCCTACGGCAACCGGGGCGTTGCGTATAGAAACAACGGGGACACTGATCGGGCAATAGCGGACTTCACCCAAATGCTGCGGCTCGACCCGCATTCCGCGTATGCCTACAACAACCGGGGTCTTGCGTATCACTACCGGGGAACCCGCGAGGACATAGACCGCGCGATAGCGGATTACACCGAGGCGTTGCGGCTCGACCCGGATTATGCGGCGGCCTACGGCAACCGGGGCGTTGCGTATAGAAACAACGGGGACACTGATCGGGCAATAGCGGACTTCACCCAAGTGTTGCGGCTCGACCCGAATTCCGCATGGGCGTATAACGAACGGGGCAGCGCGTACGGCAACACAGGAGACTACGACCGGGCGATAGCGGACTTCGACCATGCGCTGCGGATCGACCCGGATTATGCGGCGGTCTACGGCAACCGGGGCGTTGCGTATTACAACAAAAAGGACTACGAGCGGGCGGTAGCGGACTTCACCCAGGCGCTGCGGCTCGACCCGAATGACGTGTATGTGTACAACAACCGGGGCAGCGCGTATGCCGACAAAGGGGACTACGAGCGGGCGATAGCGGACTTTACCCAAGTGCTGCGGCTGGACCCGAATGCCGCGTATGCCTACAATAACCGGGGTAACGCCTATGACAACAAAGGGGATTACGACCGGGCGATAGCGGACTACGGGGAGGCGTTGCGGCTGGACCCGGATTATGCGGGAGCGTCTTACAACCGGGGCGTTGCGCATTATAACAGACGAGACTACGACCGGGCGGTTGAGGACTACACCCATGTGCTGCGGCTGAGCCCGGATTTTGCGGCGGCCTACAATAACCGGGGCAACGCGTATGACCACAGAGGGGAGTACGACCGCGCGATAGCGGACTACACCGAGGCGTTGCGGCTAAACCCGGACTACGCGGCGGCTTACAACAACCGGGGCTTTGCGTATAAGAATAAAAAAGACTACGACCGCGCGATAGCGGATTACACCGAGGCGTTGCGGCTAAACCCGGACTATGCGGCGGCTTACCATAACCGGGGTCTTGCGTATAGGGACAAAAAGGACTACGGGCGGGCGATAACGGACTTTACCCAGGCGCTGCGGCTCGATCCGAATGACGTGTATGGGTACAACGAACGGGGGCTTGCGTATTATAACAGACGAGACTACGAGCGGGCGATAGCGGACTTTACCCAAGTGCTGCGGCTGGACCCGAATGCCGCGTATGCCTACAACAACCGGGGCAACGCGTATGACGACAGCGGGGACTATGACAAGGCGATAGCGGACTTTACCGAGGCGTTACGGCTTAACCCGGATTATGCGGCGGCCTACGTCAACCGGGGCGTTGCGTATAAGAATAAAGGGGATATGGACCAGGCGGTAGCGGACTACACCCAGTCTCTGCGCCTCGATCCGAAAGCCGCATGGGTCTACGTCAACCGGGGCCTTGCGGATAAGAACCGGGGGACCTATGGGGACCGAGACAAGGCGATAGCGGATTATGACGAGGCGCTGCGGCTCGATCCGGACTATGCGGCAGCCTACGTCAACCGGGGCGTTGCGTATGCCGCCCGAGGGAACCGCGAGGACATAGACAAGGCAATAGCAGACTACGACCAAGCGATACGGCTCGACCCCAATGACGCGGCGGCCTACAACAACCGGGGCATTGCGTATGCCGTAAAGGAGGACTATGTTCGCGCCCAGGCGGACTGGGAGAAAGCCCTGCAACTCGACCCCGCCAACACCGGCGCGCGGAACAATCTTGAACGGCTGCGGAGCAAGGGGTATCAGGAGAGGCGGTTATGATACTGGCGGCGGCCTTGTCGGGCTGCGCGTCTGTGGACGGGCTTTCCCCGGACGAGGCGATAGCGGAGTACACCGGGCGGATACGGCGGAACCCCAACAATGCGCTTGTCCACAACAACCGGGGCATTGCGTATAAGGACAAAGGCGACTACGACCGCGCGATAGCGGACTTTACCGAGGCGTTGCGTCTCGACCCGGATTATGCGGTGGCCTGCATCAACCGGGGCGTTGCGTATCACGACAAAAGGGACATGGACAAGGCCCGCGCGGACCTGGAGAAAGCGCTGCAACTCGATCCCGCTCACTCAAGCGCGCGGGAGTTGCTGGAAGCGTTGCGGAGTGAAGGGTAGGCGAATGGATAATGGAAAATGTTGTCGCGGCCCCAATGATGTGAGGGCCCCATAGCGGGGGTATCAGGAGAGGCGGGTTCCGCCTCATTATATTTTTTTGAAGGAGTATCAGAATGGCGATTGTTTTTAAGGTGAAGGAATTATGCACAGGGTTACGGCTAAGTTCGTCCACGCTTTCTTGCCCGACGCGCAGAAGCCCTACTATCTTAGGGCCGTGTTTCAGCCGGAGTTGGACATCCACGTCATAGCCGGCAAGGCGGCGGTCTACAACATCGAGACCGACCCCGCCGTGATTGAGCGGGGCCTCACCGACGGGCTGGCGCTTATCTACTACCTGGCCGCAGACGGCTGCAAGATCAAGACCCCGGTCTTCACCCTCAGCATCCGGCTCCCCGGCGAATACGACGGCACGGAGACCAGCCTCCCCGAAGGCGTTTACCCTGAAGCCCGCCTCCAGGCCAACCCCGAATTGCGGCGCTCCTTCCGGGAACACGTGCAAGTCCAGTTAGACGGCGTCGGGCACACCGACGGCCTTCTCGCCGAGGCGGTGGACGAGGCCACAGGCATGGTGGACGAGACGGCGACCATCGGCAACCTCCTTGACATCCGGGGCTACGGCCTCAAGATCGCGGCGGACGCGGCGGACGCGCCCCAGGCCGGACTCTTCTTTGATGACGGCGAGACCGCGCTTGTGAAGGCGGTCCTCGCCATCAACGAGCCCCGCACCCTCAAAGCGGTCGTCTCCGCCTCCCTCACCCCCGGCAAAGCCTACACGCTCAAGGTAGTTACGCAGAGCCGCGCCCAGCACGGCAGCGGTCTTCTCAAAGACTTGCGGGAAGTCCGCTCCGAGTTCCGCCTGACCATCCAACCCGCGCACCGAGAACGCGCGCGCGGCAAGGCTTGAAATACGCACATAGCAAGGCTTAAACCATGCGGGCGCCCAGCCTAGAGCGCCCGCGTGCGGTAAGCGAGCGCGCCCGCGTGATCAGGCTTGGGGTTGGGGCTGTCCCCAACCAGCGAAGCGCTGCCCAACGCCCCGACAACTAAACAGCGCCTGCCCGGAGGCCGTGCCGCTCCCGCCTATCGACACGCCATTACCCTAAATGGCGCGCCGACAAACCA
Source organism: Spirochaetaceae bacterium (assembly GCA_031257995.1). GTDB lineage: Bacteria > Spirochaetota > Spirochaetia > Treponematales > Breznakiellaceae > JAIRNN01. The sequence continues at coordinate 21,894 of JAIRNN010000333.1, forward strand.
CTAAATAGTACCGCTCATTCCTCCGATAAAAAAGTATGGAAAAGTCAAACGGACTGGATGCCGTTCTTGAGGCGGAACTTTCTCTCTTGGTTGCCGCCGGAGTGGCGCTGGCAAAGGTGAAAGAGGCGGTCGAGAAGCGGGAGTGGGCCGCATTTGAAACATATAACCGGCAGGTCGAGGAGACCGCTGCCCGGTTCGCCGCGCTGGAAGCGGCCCGGCAGGAGAGCGCGGATGCCGAGACACCGCAAACCGCCGCCTTGAAACGCTGCCTTAAAGCGGAGATCAACAAGATCCGCTGGACGGGAGATGCCCTCGCGCACTACATCGAAGAACAGCGCGCGCTCACCGGGGCTTTCATCGAGGCGATCTATCCCGAAAAGCGCGGCACGGTTTACTCCCGATCCGGCAAACGCGCCTCCGCCGATATGCGCAGCCTTGTCCTTAACCAGGCGTATTAGGGGGACGATGCGAGGTGTTGACTTTTGGGGATTGTTGAGGTAGAATATGAATATCGTTATTTTGGACAGCGCTTACAAACATGGACTATCAGAGCAGAGTATCTATTCCTGTTTGCTCAATTTCAGGAACGATATGGTGCTTGATGATTCTCCTCCCAAATACTTGTTTGCCGGTTTTGATCATTTGGGAAACGCGCTCGAGATTATAGCGGTTGAGGATACCGGACGTGACCGTCTGGTAGTCGGCGATGAAGTTAAGGAAGCAATTCTATTATTTATTGGAGGCGTACTATGAATTATGACGAGATACCGGTTGAAGATGTGGTCAACGCTGTAGTGGGCGCGGCGGAACGGGGAGCATTGCGTCCCGCGACGAAAAAGGAATCTATGGCGGTGAGGCTTGCGGCGTTAAGTGGTATTGTTCACGAATTGCAAGCGGTTATAGAGAACGACAAGGATCTGTCCTATGCGCTGGTTTCAGACATACATGTGTCTTGAAGCCGCCTTCCACGGCGTTCCATTAAGAAGCTGCTCAAAGATCCGGGCGGGGTATCTATGACACCGGGTGTCATAGATACCTTCGGGGGATATGGAAAATTGAAAAGGGATACTGTTATCATTTTCCATTATCCACTTTCCATTTTCAATTCCCCGAAGGGGTGGCGGCTTCCCCCTTTTCTTGAAAGAAGCAGATAAAAGGAGATTGCGATGGGGTCGACATTTTCAGGGTTGGAAATCGGCAAGCGCGGAGTCATGGCGCACGAGACGGCGCTCGGCACAACGGGGCATAACCTTGCCAACGCCTCGACGGAGGGGTATAGCCGGCAGCGGGTCGAGTTGAAGGCGATGGACCCGATCTATAATCCGGCGTTGAACCGGGCGGAGACTCCGGGGCAAATCGGGCAGGGTGTCGTGGTTGACCGGATTGAACGGGTGCGCGACCAACTGCTCGATCGGCGTATCATTGCCGAGGCATCGGGTGAGGGCTACTGGACTGCCCGCGACCAGTATGTGCGCCAGCTTGACCAGATGTATTTCGAACCGGGGGAGAGTTCTATCCGTTCCAAGATGGACCGGTTTTGGGACGCTTGGCAGGAGCTTGCGGTAAACCCGGCGGACAGCGCGCCGCGGGAAGCGGTGGCCTTGCGGGGTCAGACCCTCGTTGACGCGATTCACGCCCGCTTTAACAGCCTGAAAAACCTTTCCGACAACGTGAACCGCGATATCACGCTCACTGTGGAACGGGTCAACGATCTTTCCGGACAGATTGCCGGGCTCAACACGGAGATTCAGAAGGTCCGCGCCCAGGGGGATAACCCGAATGACCTGCTCGACCGGCGCGATCTTTTGGTTGACGAGCTTTCTTCTATTATAGACATCAGGGTGGACGGGCGCGACCCGGACGAGTTTATGGTGCATACGGGCGGGAATGTCCTCATTCAGGGCGGCATTGGCCGTCAGTTTGTGGTGGCGGCGAGCGGACGGGATGACGGGTATGGCCGTGTCATGTGGGCGCACGACCCGCTGAAAACACGGGAAATACCGGGAGGGGGCGAACCTTACCAGGAAGTCGAGTTTACCCGGACGAAAGGGAGTCTTGCCGCCCTCATCGAGCTGCGTGATGAGACGATTGCGAGCGAGATGCAGAGTCTTGACAATATGACGATGAACTTTGCCGACCTGGTGAACGAGATCCACCGCTCGGCTTACGGCACCAACGGCAAGACGGGTATCGACTTCTTCACCGAACATCACCTCACCACGAATGTGCTTGGCAACTATGACCGGGACAGCGACGGCGTTGAAGACTCCACCTACCTCTTCCGCATGAACGGCACGAACCCGCTGGAAGAGAACGCGCAGATCGGACTTGAGGGTACCGTTACGCTTGCGGCCGCGTCCAGTCCCGGAGGGCTGGTTACCGTTCCCTACTATGCCACGGATACGGTCGCCGAGTTTATCACCCGCATCAACAACTCAGGCGCGGAAGTCGTCGCCCGGCTGAACCGCGAGGGGAGGCTGGAGTTGAAGGCCACGCCCGCCGAAAATGATGAAAACCCCGACTTCGTGATCCGCCATGTCGAGGACTCAGGCTATTTCCTCACCGATTACGCGGGCCTCCTCGAACGGGGCGCGGTCTACGACTGGGACGAGCCGAACGCGGCAAACCTCGTCCGGGGCGGCGCGGAATTCCTCTCCACAGCCCCCGCCACCCATCCGGCGGGCTGGCTTGAGATCAACCCTGACCTGCTGAAAGACCGCTCCTCTATCGCGAGCGGCTTCGGCGCAAACGGCCGTCCCGCCAACCCCGGCAACGGAGACGCGGCCCTGGCAATCGCCGCTATCCGCAACAATCCGGTGATGGTCGGCGCGGACAAAACCTTCGACGACCACTTCGCCGATGCCGTTGCCCGTGTCGGAGAGATGAACCGCCAGTCCGGTGTCGCCCTGTCCACCGAGAACCTCATCATGAAACAACTCCGCGATATGCGCGACTCGATATCCGGTGTCAACATGGACGAGGAACTCGCCGCGATGATCAAATACCAGCACGGCTATGCCGCCGCCGCCCGCTTTGTCACCACGATCAACTCGATGCTCGAAACCCTCATCGCCCGCTTCGGCTAGGAGCCTGTGGGACTTGCGTCCCTATAGGGCTTTCCTTGGGGCGGCGCAGGGGAGATGACGGCGGTCCTATTCTGGGGAAGAAGGCTGTGGTTAGTGTATAGGAAGGGGGAAGTCGCGGCAACGCAGTTGCCGACCCCTCGCTCCAGCCCGGCAAGCGGGCTTAGGGTCTTTCGCTACCCCCTCTGCGGGTGGCCCACTCCCCATCCCTACGGGGAATTGAAAAACGCGCGGCCTCCAAAATCCGCATTATCCATTTTCAATTATCCCTTCTCCATTCCCCCGAAGGTGGCAACTCCCCCATCTCTTTCGCCTTGTCAAGCGCGTCTGTTTTGCGGACATCTCCGGCATAATTCACGTTGGGGACTTTTAATATCCCCGCATTTTCCCATTTTTTATAATCAAGGATTGATTGATAGGTTGTTACTATTCCGTCAAAATCTTTTATATCGTCGGTTTCGGCGCACACCAGCAATACGGCCTCTTTAATTTTTAACGGCCGCGGTCCCCCATTAAACGCATACAACTTGTCTATTATCATTTTTATATGCGCGGGAAAAGTAAACCAGTAAAGCGGCGTTGAAAACACGATCGTGTCCGCGTTTTCCAAAACGGGGGCGAGTTCATTAAAATCATCGTTTACCGAACAAGCCCGGCCTTTGCGAAAACAGGCATTGCAAGCGGTACAGGGCGACAGTTTTTTGGATCTCGTTTCAAAGAGGAACACGTTATGCCCGGCTTCCTCCGCGCCTTCTCTGAAAGCCTTTGCCAACAGCTCACTGTTCCCGCCCTTTCGGGGACTGCCGGTAATAACAACAATGTTTTTCATAGACCCTCCGGTTACTTTTTATAAACCATTCCGCGCTATATTCAAATTCCAACTTTCATACAATTCCCCCGCGATTCACCATAATGTATGTTGCAACCGCTGTCAAGCGACATGCTCAAGAAGTATAAGGGGGGACGCGCGCGCGAAACGGGCGCAGTGGTTATCGGCACAACCTCTAGCAGACGGTAAACGCTCGGCTATTTTCAAAGAATGTAACCACGGAGGGCGCGGAGTTTCGCGGAAAAAGAAGAATTGAGCCTGTTCCAAAAGCAAATCTGAGAACAACCACATGTACCGAGAACCTTCAAGAAAATTTAACCGCAAAGGGCAGACCCCCGCCTCCGCTTAGAGCGGGACCCCGATCAGGCTTAGGGCAGGCCCCTGATCAGGTATTAGAGCGGGACCCTGATCAGGCTTAGATCGGGATCCCCGCCCTCGCCGGGGACAGCCCCCTCCACCAGGAGACAGCCCCCACCTCTCCATAGGGGCGTATACGTCCATATACGCGGGACGCACATACCCCTTATACAGAGCAGGAAATAAAAATCCCCGCCCCAAGGGGGCGGGGATTTTAAGATTTTGTTCGCTGTTTAATCAAACACTGTAGGCTGTTCGTCATTTCTCATATTCTGTAGTTTTTTGTAACGATCTGCCGTCCCTTCTGATTTCACATAGTTTGTTATCACCTATTCGTTTCCGTGCTTGCTTGCCATACTTATGAAATGCCCGTCCCTCCGGAATTCCCCTCCCCATAACTTCTTTTTTACTTCAGGGTGTTTTGCTAATACTTTGGACCTTACCCTATCTGGTAGATACAAAAATAAGCGGGAAATATAATGTAAGAGGAGAAAAAGATGGGAAAGCAAGACAAGGAACGGCGGGTGTACACCAGGGAATTCAAAGCCG
>JAIRNN010000017.1 GCA_031257995.1 Spirochaetaceae bacterium
GTCCCTGCCCGTTCCGCGTTCTCTTCACCGGTCATCCGCTCATCGGCAGGCAAAAGCGCTCGCGCCCGTTTCCGTTTCCGAGCGCCGTGTTTACCCTTGTCGCGTATGTCCTTGAGCAGCGCCCGTTCTTCCTCCGTTAAAGTAACTTTGTATTTCTCCCGTCATAGTTCTCCCCTCCGTTTCGGTCACTATAACCGGCAGCCTGTCATATTTTATGCACAGGTAGAATACTGACTGCCTGCTAGTCTAGAAAGGGTGTACCATTCTGGCCAGAAGGGATGACCACTACCGGTGGGTGTCCCCACCTTATATTTTCTGAGCCTGTTTAAAAACCGGCATAGGATCAAGCCCAAGCACAATCCTATGGTTGTGCCTGTTTCGCGTGCGGCATTGGGTACCCGCAGAGGGGATAAGCGTAAGCCGTGTTTGCGAAGCAAGCTTGGGCTGGAGCGGAGGCGGAGACTTCCCACTGTCAACAAGTTAAGCAAATAGAAAATAAAAAGGTCCACAGATTTAAGCGGGTCGTTGAGACAAAAAATCCGGGTAATCTGTGGACAAATATTCTTAACTTGTTGATAGCGGGGGACTTCCCCCTATCATTTTCCCTTATCCATTTTCAATTCCCTCGTAGAGGGCAGAGGCTTCCCTTTTTTTTGATCTAACCCATCCTCCTTTTCTATCTTTATCAAGGGGTTTTGAAGCGGCTTCTATCTCTATGCGTTTATCCTGTTGTTGACACCCTGTCGGCACTCCGCTTGACAAAACGGCGGGGTTGTGTCAAAGTTTAAAACAGTATATACTATATAGGTCTGGGGCGGAGGTTTCAGAGTGTTATTTAAAAATGCGGGGCCACGGTTTTGCGCGGGCGGCCGCAGAATGGGTTCGTTCAACGGGGTTGGCGCGGGCTCATTAGTCTTAAAAAAAGGAGGACGGTAATGCAAGTTACTGACATCAGGGTTCGAAAAGTGTCCGGGGAGGGTAAGCTCAAGGCTTATGTCACGGTGACGTTCGATGATTGCTTTGTGGTTCATAACGTTAAGATTATCGAGGGTAACAACGGTATTTTCATCGCTATGCCGAGTCGCAAGACAAAGACCGGTGAGTATAAGGATGTCGCTCACCCGATACATCCTGACTTTCGGAACGAACTTCAAGAGAAGATTCTTGAGAAGTACGAGTCCGGCGAAGATGATCAAACGTTGGACGTGTAGGCGCCGCGTAACGTGACTTGGTGTCATGTTGTTTCTGTGCGGGCTTGGTATATTACGTTTCCTGCCCCCTAGGGGACAAGCTGCTGTTTCGCGCCGTTGCGGGTGTTTAGTTCCTGTGGGGTTTTCCACGGTAGGAGGTCTTTTTTTTTGGGCCGTAGGCAAGTGGTAAGCCACCGGGTTTTGGCTCCGGCATGCACAGGTTCGAATCCTGTCGGCCCAGTATCCCCTTTTGGGGAATTGAAAGATGGATAATGGGTAATGAGCGGGTTTTGGAAACATTGCGGTTCATTCCTGTCATTTTCTATTATCCACTTTCCATTTTCAATTTCCCGCCGGGGTGAGATGGGGCGCGGGGTGTCTATGACACCTTCGGGGGCGGGTCCCCGCAGAGGGGGTAGCGGAGGACGGCGCGAAACCGCCTAAGCGCGACGCGCAGGGCGGTTTTGCGATGGCTGGAAATGAGGGGGAGGCTTCCCCCCTTAAACCTATAAAGTGTATCGAAAACAACCGCATTTTGCGAAGGAGAGCGTCTTGTGCCCAAAATTGAGGTGAACGAAGAGCATTTTTTTTCTCTGGCCGGGCGGCGTTGGGATAGCAGGGAGGCTTTTGAGGAGGCGCTTACCTGCGCGAAGGCTGAACTTGATGAGGGGGCCGATGAGGGGGCGCCTCCTGCCGAACGGGTGCTCAAGATTGAGTTGAACGACACGAATCGGCCCGATCTCTGGGCTACGGCGGGTTGCGCGCGGGCTTTGCGGGCGCGTGAGACGGGGGAGATTCCGCGTTATGACTTTTTTTCGAGTGGGGCGGTGAAGCGCAAGGCGGATCGGGCCGTCATCGTGGAGGGTTCGGTCAAAGGAGTGAGGCCGTTTCTCGCGGGATTTGTCGCAAAGGGGAAGGCGATCACCGATGCGGCGTTGCGCGATATGATTCAGAGTCAGGAAAAGTTGGCGTGGAACTTTGGCCGGAAACGCCGGGCGGTCTCGATGGGTATCTATCGCACGGCGATGATCAGTTGGCCTATCGTTTACAAGGGGGTTGACCCCGATTCGGTGTCGTTTGTGCCATTGCAGTTTACGGAGCCGCTCACGTTGCGGCAGATTCTCAAAGAACATCCCAAGGGGCGGGAATACGGTTGGATTCAGGAGCATGAAAAACTGCATCCGCTCCTCGTTGACGCGAAGGGCGGGATTCTTTCTTACCCGCCCATCATCAATTCGGCGGATATTGGCGCGGTGCAGGTGGGGGACACAGAGGTTTTTGTCGAGCTTACGGGCACCGATCTCGAAGCGGTAACGCTTTCCGCTTCTATTATGGCTTGCGATCTTACCGACCAGGGGTTTGTCATTGAGCCGGTCGAAATCCGCTATGACTACGAGACGGCTTTCGGCGCGACGGTTGTCACGCCCTACTATTTTCAGCAGAGTGTTTTTTGTTCTCTGGCCCGCATTGAAAAGTTTTTGGGGTTGCCGCTCACCGCTGCCGAATGTTGCGCCGCCCTGCAAAAGACGGGGTGCCGGGGCGAGGCGGCCCAAGATGTGGAACGGGGCGCGGCGGGGGAGGCGGTGCCGGGGATCCGGCTCTTTCCGCCTGAATACCGCAACGATTTTCTTCATGCCGCCGATGTGATTGAGGAAGTGGTCATCGGGCGCGGACTTTCGTCATTTGAACCGGCGCGGCCCACGGAAGCGACAATTGGCCGCCTCCTCCCGATCACGCTGTTTAGCCGGAAGGTCAAGGAAATCTGGACGGGGCTGGGGTATCAGGAGATGATCTACAACTATCTAGGCTCACGCCGGGATCTCGTTGAACGGATGCGCGGCGACGGCGGGAAGATCGTCCAGATCGCAAACCCGATGACGGAAAACTACGAGTTTGTCCGTGATTCGGTGCTCGCTTCTCTCTTGGCAAGCGAGGCGGCATCGGCCCATGCCGTTTATCCCCATAAACTCTTTGAAATCGGGAAAATCGCCTACAAGAACGAGGCTGAAAATCACGGCGTTTCCACCCGGCAGTATCTGGGAACCTTGCATGCGGCGCCGGAAGCGAATTTCAACACGATTTCCGCCGAGTTGCAAACTTTCTTCTATTATATCAGCCGTGAATATACGCTGGCCGAGTCCGCGGATCCCCGGTTCATCGCGGGCCGCGCCGCCGAGATTTTTTACCGGGGCGAACGGGCCGGTGTCTTCGGGGAACTCCACCCTGCCGTTCTGGAAAACTGGGACATCACCACGCCCTGCGCCGCCGCCGAGATCGATGCGGAATTGTTGCTTAATCACGGCTGAATCACGATTAACCACGAACGACAATGGGCCTTCGGCACACAATGTCACAAACTTTCATTTTAGCAGGGTTCTGTTCGTCAAGAAAATATAAAAGGGGACCGTCTGCCCTATCACATTACGTCGCATCCAAGTGCCTCCACGGAAAGTGGAGACCGTGATGCCTCAAAACACAACCTAGCCAAAAACTATACTGGTTCCACAAGAGAGTGGAGTAAATGAGGTTAGGAATGAACAGCAGACGGGAGATTTATGAAGCGCATTACCGGCACTATCGGCGGACGGGGAAGAAAGACAAAGAGAAAGATTCTTGACAGGCGGCAGGAGCAACCGGATTGAACCGGGACCATCCCTACGTACTGACAAGCTATGGGAAGAAACGGGCAGACGGCAAACTATTTGCATCTCTGATACAGGATGTCATAGGCTTTCTTGTTACCTCGAAAGAGCCTGACTACGGTATCAGCGATGAGTGTAACGCCCTGCTGGCAAAAGTCGGCGGCACCCAAATAGATCGGCTGCTCACGCCTACGCGGAATTCTCCCCCGTCATCTCTTTTATCCCAAGTCTCCAGTATGTGGGCAGCCGCCTTATCGGCACGGACGACGAAAGTGAACTCGACGGCCACCTCCTCGTTAACCTGAAAACCACCTACGAGATAAGCAGTCATTTGAGCGTTACCGCCGCCGTGGACAACCTGTTCGACACACTCTACGAGATACGTCCCTATTCCTGCAACGCGAACGCAGTTACACGATTTCTGTTACGGCAAAGTATTGATTTGCGAGATAATAAGATGGAGAATATCCCTACAACGCTCCCCATCACAGTGAATAGTGATAGTGGAGCCTGTCCAAAACCGTGACTTTTTCATCTTTTTTCGCACTTTTTTCGTGTCAGACTAAAGCAGGACGGCTGGTAACCGCATATATAGTGTGTGAAAAAGAAAAGACAGTTAGACCAGAACGTCTGGTATAAAGTAGGAACAGAGGTCAATATCGGCGAGCCCTTGTTCAAGCTGCCGGCAGCCGTCGTGCTGCTCCACCGCGTACTCTGCGAGATTAGGAAGCGTTATCCCTTCGAGATGCGCGGGCTAAAGCTTGAGGGGGCGCGGTTCACGTTCTACATCAAGCCCGAAGACGGCTTGAAACTACCGCTGATAATGCAGCTACTGAAACAAACGTTTTCCCTGCGGTTCAACATAATCGCGGGACAGAGAGGGCACGTTTGGGGGGAACGTTACTGGTCGGAGATCCTGGACGGGGAGCCGCCAGCGGATGCGGAAGAGGCAGACTGGACGGCGTAGACAAGTCGGCCAATACGCCGGTGGCGGGGGCGGTGGCCTACACCTTGACGTGGGCCAGCCTAAGGTCGCCCGGGATGACGATAACGACCCGTTTTTCGGCCCACAACGCTGCCAAACCCACGTCTCCGACCGGATAACCGTTCCGGATCACGGTCAAAAAAGGGGGTTACAGGCCGCCTCAAGCGTCCCGGCCCAAGATGGCCGCTAGAGAGGTCTGCCCCGACACGCAACGTGAAGTTTTGAAACAGACTCACATGAAAGCGGGATTAGAGCCGTGATTAAAGCTGTGGTTAATACCGGGGGGCGTTACCGAGCTAGGCGGGTTCCTGAATATGCTCCAGCACTTGCGCCTCAAGGCGGCCCCGCAAAAGGCGGATGGCGATCGTTTCGCCAGTCTCGACCGCTGCCGCGTTCCGGAGGATTTTCCCCGTGGTTTTGACCGTTACCAGCGCGTAACCCCGTTCCATGATGGCAAGCGGGCTCGCGCTTTCGAGGGCGGTCTTCACCAGTTCGGCGCGTCGGCGTATCTCCGCAATTCTCGCCCGCATATTCTGGGCCAGCGCGTCTTTCGCGTCGTCAAAACGCTGTGCGCGGGGCTGCACTATCAGGCGGAACCGGAATTCCAGTTCTTCCCGCGAAAAGGGCTTGGCAAACAGCTTTACCCGGTCGAGTTTTGCGTAGATCATATCGACAAGGTTCTCCCGAAACGAGCGCAGGTTGCCGATCATGTCCAGCCAGCTTTCACTGACCAGTTCGGCGGCGGCGGTGGGGGTCGGGACGCGGAGATCGGCGGCGTAATCACAGAGGGCCCAATCCGTGTCGTGTCCCACGGCACTCACGATCGGGATTTTTGATTCGGCAACGGCGCGTACCACGATTTCCTCGGAAAAGGGGAGCAGGTCTTCGACGGATCCGCCGCCCCGTCCCACGATCAGCACGTCGCCAAGCCCCCAAGCGTTCGCCTGTCTGATGCGGCTCGCGATGGTTTTCGCCGCGCCTTCCCCCTGCACTGTCGCGGGCAGCACGACGATCCGCACCCCCGGCGCGCGCCGCCCCAACGTCGTGATGATGTCGTGAATGACCGCCCCGGTCTTGGCCGTGATCACCGCGACGGTGCCGGGAAAACGCGGCAGGGGCTTTTTGCGGCTTTCATCAAACAGGCCCTCTTCCGCAAAGGCGCGTTTTCGTTTTTCGAGCATGAGGAGGATGTTGCCTTCCCCGGCCGCCTCAATGTCGTCACAGACGATCTGATAGCCGCCGCGCGGCGGGTACACGGAAAGTCTTCCCCGCACCCGGACCAGCGCCCCTTCCTTGATGACATTCTTGCGTGAGACGGCCTTTCCCTTGAACATCACGCAGGAGATGACAGCGAAAGAGTCTTTGAGTGAGAAGTAGAGATGACCAGCGGAAGATGGCCGGTAGTTGGACACTTCGCCTTCCACCGCGATCTCGCCGAAATTGCCTTCGAGTGCCGTTTTGATGAGTTCCGTAATCTCGCTTACGGTGTATTGTTTTTCCATACTCCTCCCGCTTAGGCTGTTGCCGCGACCTCCGCCGCGACCTCCACCGCCGTTTTGTTTTCGCCGTCAACCACGAAAGACGCGATGTCCCGATACGCCGCCGCCCTTTTTTCATGGAGAACCCGGTGCGCCTCACGAGGATTCTCTACACGCAGAAACGCGGGCAATTCGCCGCTTTCCGCCTGTACCGCCTCAATCCGCCGCCACGCCGTCTCGGTGCTCACGGAAAGGTACACAACGGCGCAACCGGGCCTCCCTTGCAACAGGAGTCGCGCCGCCTCGTTGTCGATGAAGCCGCCGCCCAACGCAATGACGAAAACGCCCTCTTCACTGTCCGCGCTGCCTTCACCGTCTTTATCCACTAGGACAAGCACATTTTCCAGTGCCTCCCGTTCGGCGGCCTGAAACACACTTATTCCTTCTTGATACAACGCCCGCACGCTCTTGCCGGCACTCTTTTGCATTTCGTTGTCCAAGTCAAAAAACACACCCCCGGTCAATGCGGCAAGCACCCTCCCTGCTTCGGTCTTCCCGCAATGTTTCGGCCCCGCCAGCGCGATCACCTTCTTCATATACCTATAGTACTTTACCGGGCAAACCGTATCTAGTAGGCGGGAAACAACAACCGGCCGCGTGCCGGAGGCGGGAATCATTTCTAGCGGCGATAGGGATTGAACCTATGACACAACGGATATGAGCCGTTTGCTCTGCCAACTGAGCTACGCCGCCTTATGACAGATGATACTAGCAGACACAAAACAAAGTGTCAAGGCTTCAGTAAAAAAACACAACAATTCCGATTTTGGGAAAATTTAAGACAAGAAAATATAAAGAGGGGAAGTCTCCCCCTTCGCTCCAGCCCTGCGGGCTTACGCTATCCCCCTCTGCGGGGGTTTCCCGCCCCCGCAACGCCCCCGGCGCAATGTTTGGCTTGATCCTGCCGGCATTGAAACAGACTCTATGGTTTTAGCGTTACATTCTCGTTTTGAAACCGGAATTGCTGAAAAAAACAACAGTTGGCACTGAATCACGGTTAACCACATGGATGGGGGGGGGGAGCGTTGCGGAGAGCGGTCCCCCTCAGGTTTAGCGTGGAACCCCACGGAGGCTTAGCGTGGGACACCACTCAGGCTTAGTTCCGTTGAAGGCGGACTTCAAGGCTGCCTGTAAAACCGACAAATTATCTTATCAGTACCCGCCCATCCTTATTCGCCTTAGCGGTTAATTTTATCCGTTCTGTAATCCACGTCAATCCGCGTCGCCATATATGGCGCAATCCGCGGACCCTTTTATTATAATCTGTGTAATCAGTGGACCAATTCATCAGCGTTCATCTGTTTAATCTGTGTTCATCTGCGGTTAAATGGGATGAATCCCATCATCCATTCCGTAATTTTTTCAGAATACGGTCGTCGGAACGCCAGTTTTTCACGGTTTTGACGCGGATATCCAGTTTGACTTTCCAGTCGAAGACAGCGTAGAGTTCCTTTTGGGCGGTTTCGCGGATATGTTGGAGCATTTTGCCGCCTTTGCCGACGACCATGCCTTTCTGCGATTCGCGTTCGACGCAGACGGCGGCGCGGACGTGCAGGATTTTGCCGTCGTTCCCCAGCGCGAGGTCCTCAATGTTGACGAAGACCGCATGGGGCAGTTCTTCGCGGAGGCGGGAGATGGCCGCGCCCCGGATGATTTCGGCGATGCGGAAGGGAACGTCTTGGTCGGTGTAGTATTCCGCAGGATACCAAGCCTCCCCTTCCGGGCTTTTGTCAAAAAGCATATCGAGCAGCGTGTCCGTGTTCTGCTTTCGCAACGCCGACACCGCGAGGATATGCTCCGGCGGGATGGCGGGCAGTTTTTCGCGAAGGAATGCCGTTATCCGCGCCGCACCCTGCGCCGCGTCCGCTTTGGACAGGTCGGCCTTGTTGATCGCGGCGATGGTCTTGCCGCGCAACGTGTCCTGGGGCAGGGCGGCAAGCGCGGCGATGATCGCCTCCTCTTCCGTGCCCGGCTCGCGGCTTGAGTCCAGCACATAGAGGATGAGATCGCTCTCGGCCAACACCCGGTCTGAGGTTCGGGTGAGCCCCTTGTTGAACTTCTTTTCGCTGAGGTGGCGGCCCGGCGTATCGACAAACACAAGCTGGCCCGCCTCCCTAGTAACGATACCCCGGATCGCGTTGCGGGTCGTTTGCGGCGCCGGGCTCACAATGGCGACTTTCCCGCCGCAGAAGAGGTTTACCAATGTGGATTTTCCCACCGAGGGCCGCCCGATCACGGCGACAAATGCGGACTTTGCCATCAGTACCTCAATGCGGGAACCCGCTGCGGCCGCCCATGCGGGCCATAATATCGTTGGGCAGAACGCCTTTCTTGCTGAAACGGCTCATCTTTTTCATCATCGCGCGCATCTTCTCAAACTTTTTAATGAGCCGCGACACCTCGGCGACAGACGTTCCCGAACCGCGCGCTATCCGCGTACGCCGCGCCGGGCCGATGATCAGGTGGTTGGCCCGCTCTTTTTTCGTCATCGAGTTGATGATCACCTCGTGCGTCTTGAGATCGGCCTTCTCCACATCGTCCTCGCTTACCTGCATGCCGGGAATCATATCGAGCATCGCCTTCATCGCCCCCATCTTTTTCACCGCCTGCAGTTGGGAAAGATAGTCCTCCAGCGTAAAGTTTTCTTTTTCGATCTTCCGCTGGAGGACGGCGGCCTCCTTCTCGTCAATCACCTGCCGGGCCTTTTCGACAAGACTCACCACGTCGCCCATGCCGAGAATACGGCTCGCCGTGCGGTCGGGGTAGAACACGTCCAAGTCTTCCAGTTTTTCGCCCGTACCGATGAACTTGAGCGGCTTCCCCGTAACGGTTTTGAGCGACAACGCCGCCCCGCCGCGGGTGTCCGAGTCAAACTTCGTGAGAATCACGCCGGTTAACCCGATCTGCCCGTCAAAAGCCTTGGCAACGTCCGCAACGGTCTGGCCGATCATCGCGTCCGACACGAAAAGCAGCTCGTCCGGTTTCGCCGCCGCCTTGAGCCGCGCAAGCTCGGCCATCATCTCTGCGTCAACGTGCAGACGGCCCGACGTGTCCACGATCATCGTGTCTACCCCGTTCCTCTGCGCGAAAAGCCGCGCGTTTTTGTAGACCGCCGCCGCCTCGCCCGCCCCGTCCTCCCGGTAGACCGGCACCCCGGCTTTATCGGCAATCACGGCAAGTTGTTCCGCCGCCGCCGGACGCACGAGATCGCAGGCAACGAGCAAGGGCTTACGCCCCTCGTTCTTGAGCTTCAACGCGAGCTTGGCGCTTGTCGTTGTCTTCCCTGACCCCTGAAGACCCAGCATAAGGATCACGGAAATCGTGTCCGGCCCTTTCAGCGCAAGCCCGGCCTTCTCGCCGCCCAGAAACGCGCAAAGCTTGTCGTGCACGATCTTGACAAACTGCTGCCCCGGATCCACCGCGCGAAGCACCTTCTCGCCAAGCGCCTCCTCCACCGTCTGGTTGACAAACCGGCGCACGACCCGCAGATTGACATCGGCCTCAAGCAGCGCCATCTTAATCTTTTCAACGGCCTCGTTGATGTTTTTCTCGTTGATACTGCTCTTGCCCTGCGCAAACCGCAGCGCGTCCGAAACAGTATTGGTTAATGTGTCAAACATATTCCTCTTTTCCTTTTTTCTATTATCCATTATAATAGAAGACAATGAAAATTTCCACTCGTGGCAGATACGGCGTAAAACTCCTGCTTGATCTGGCCCAACATTCTTCGGAAACTCACTCGACTCTTGCCAGCGTTGCCCGTCGTCAGGGAATCTCTGTCCGTTACCTCGAACAAGTCGCCATCATATTGCGGCGTGGCGGCATTATCCGCTCGGTAAAAGGTGCGCAAGGGGGCTACGCGCTTGCCCGGAAACCTGAAGACATCGTGCTGGGCGACGTACTTCGCGGACTCGAAGGCGATATGTTCATCATCGATCCCCCCCTCGAAAACGAGCCGGAGACCCGGTTGCAGCGTTGCGTCCGCGAAAACGTCTTTGACAAAATCAACGAACGCATCGCCGATGTCATCGACCGCGAGACACTGGCCGACCTCGCGGGCCTCATGCCGGCCGCCGATATGTATTTCATCTGAGTTGCCCTGCCGACGCGGCTTTTTCGGTACACTGTGGGAATCTGTGTAATCCTATGTTATTTTGTCAAGCAGAAACCTCCTCTTCCACCAACTTTTTTATTTTATAATAACGCGGCTTCTTTGCCAAAGCCTCGTTACTCATCCTGCGGTAATATTCCCGTCTCTTCATCAGCAGCCATACCAACTATCTTCCGCGCCGCTGCGCTTTTCTTCTTGTTCATCCTCCCTGCCAGTTCCCCGTATTTCAGGGGGCGTTGCAGGGACAAGGAACAGGGACGAGTTTTCCTTTCCAGAGGAGGTTGGTCGATATCCGCAGTTTTCGTTCGCGGAGGAGTTCGCGGATGGCATCTCGCGCTTCTTCCTCGGTCCAGCCTGAGGTTCCGCCGGCACTGATGATAGCGGTCGCTTCGTAGGAGGTGAAACTGCGCGGGTTGCGCCTGAAAAAGTCCATGAGCGGTGTTTCTTCGAGGACGCCGGGACGGGACGTTCCTTCGCAGACATCGCAACAATCTGTTTCGGGCTTGATCCGTTCTCCTTCGTAGCCCAGCAAGTCGAGGAGGGTGTCGCGGCGGCACGATCCGAGGCTACCGGAAACGTTAGGCGTGATATTGCGTCCGTAGGCGAGGAGGCTGGCAAGGCGTTCCTTGCCGGCATCCGTTTTGGCGCGGTTCACGGCCCGCTCGTCTTCCGGGCCCCAGAGGAAGAAGGCTTTGGACGGCAGTCCGTCGCGGCCCGCCCGGCCCGATTCTTGGAGGTAGGCTTCGACAGAGGGCGGGCAATCCCGGTGGATTACCGTGCGGATGTTGCTCTTGTCAACGCCCATGCCGTAGGCGCAGGTGGCAACGAGGACACCGTTCGCGCTATCGAAAAACCATTTTTCCACGGCGGATTTCTCCTCGCGGGTAAGGCCGGCGTGATAGAACTTGATCTCCGTCTCGCCGAGTTGGTTCCGCAGATACCGGGCGAGTTTTTCTGTGCCGGGCCGCGACGAGCAGAATACGATAGTGGGGCGTTTGTGCCGGGAAAGCAGACCGCAAACGGTACGGTCGCGAAGCAGGGTTCCGGTGGCGTGGTAACAGATATTGCTCCGGTCGGGATTGCCGATAATTCGGTGGGCACCCGTTCCCCCAAAGATAACGCGGTCTATCTTCTCCAGCACCTCGGCGGAAGCGGTAGCGGTAAACGCGGTTACCACCGGGGCAAGAGCGGCCTCAATGATCCTGCCCACTTCAAGGTAACTGGGCCTAAAACTTTCGCCCCACTCGCTGACACAGTGCGACTCGTCGATGACGACGTGGACGATGCCGAGTTCGGGCAGCTTTTCCATCACGGTCCGCGTCAAAAGCACTTCCGGGTTGGCGATGATGAAACGGCTCTCCCCAGACTTGATCTTTTGGAAGATCTGTTCCCGTTCTTCCCGGCTTTGCCCGCCCCGGAGCGTTACCGGTGCGAAACTCTTTTCCGTGAGCCTCCGGTCCTGATCGGCCATCAGCGAAAGAATGGGATAGATGACCAGTGTCGGGCCGTCCAGCAACATCGCGGGCAGTTGGAAACAGAGCGACTTCCCCGCTCCGGTCGGCAGTATCACGATCTGACGGCCCAGACTGCCCCGGTCATCGTCCTCCGCCTGTTCATTTCCCCCGCCACTCCCGTCACAGGCAGTCTGGGCACTTTCCAGTCGATGTGCCGTAACCTGAGGCGGCCAACGGATGGCAACCCCGTTCGCCTGTGCCGCCTCAAGAATATTCGAGATGACGAGCCTCTGGTAGGGAAAGAGATAGGACAGCCCAAACAACTCCTGGACGGCAACGGAAACCGGGTCGGGGATCTCACCCGCGAGTGCGCCCTCAATACCGGCATAAAAGTCACCGGCCTCCTCATCCATTCCGCAATCAACAACATCCTCCGCCAACATATTCACTCCTTCCGGCAGCGTTCGCCTGAAACGCTCTGCCGTTTATGGGATATACTAGTACTAGGCGTTGTGAGCCCATTTGCTTTAATCCAAGCGGTTTTTTTCGTGTTTTTTCGTAAAAAAAATGAGATTTGATGGAAAAAAGCAAATTATTGATGGTTTTTTAGGAGGGAGAAGACCGCGCCCCTGCGAGGAATTGAAAATGAAAAATGATAAGAGTGAAACGCGCAGTCTCCAATCCTTGATCATTATCCATTTTCAATTATTACTCACTTTACGCAAGTTGAGAAAAAAAGGTAAAACGAAGCCGCCGAAAAGATTCTGTTTCATAAAAACTCCCCGTTCCAAGGGGTGAGGTATTGAAGATTTCTCCTTGAAAGACCTGCGTATGTGGGGAAACGAATCTCCCATTCCCTCACGTCGGCGGACCGGGCATCACTTGTGCTGGCCCAGGAGGACGACATCCACACCCCGGTCGGGAAGCCTACGGATCCAGCCGTCCGTCACCGTAACCTGCCCCGGCGGGCCGCATCTGCTGAAAGTCCATCTCACCTTCCTTGCCGGGACCGCGCCGCTTGACCCGCACGGCGACTATGGCTACGCGCTGTACAAGGGGGTCATGCCTCCGGGCGGCGCGACACTGGAAGAGGAAGGGCGAAAAAAAAATACCGGAGGCTGCCGGGGAAAGGGGATAGGGAATGCCCGAAAGGGGAAGTAAAACCGCCGGGGAGACGGGGGCGGACACCGAAAAGCCGGAATCTGCTTGAGCGGCTGACAGAACGGGAGTATGAGATATTACGGTTTATGACGAAGCGGGAGGCTCCCTTTACGAACAATCAGGCAGAGAGGGATTTGAGGATGATGAAAGCGCGCCAAAAGATATTGGGATGTTTCAGTCGCTGGGATGGGGTGAAGATATTCTGCCGCATACGCGGTTATATTTCCACCTTCCTTAAACAGGAGATGACAGCCAGCGAGTCCCTAAATCTTATATTCCAGAATAGATTGCCGGAATTTGTTACATTTTCAAATATTCTGGCTGAGTAGTTACAAATATCATACATAATGGTTCAATAAAAACTGAGATCTTTTCAAATTTTTGTTGTAACCATTGACATTACATCATTGTTCTTATAATATATAGATGTAACATCTAATGTTACAATCATACTTTTCAAGGAGGAATTATGTTCAATTTTGAACCAATTCTCAAGGCAAACCCAAACGGGGTTTTGGCAACGCAGGACGGCGCAAGGGTTAAGACGCGGATATTCCAGTATCTCTTTGCGGATGGGAAAAAAGTCTATTTCTGCACCAACAGTGAAAAACCTGTTTTTGCTCAACTCAAGGCAAATCCGCAGGTGTCTTTCTGCACCTATCCCAAGGACTTTTCCCCGGTCTTGTCGGTTAACGGTAAAGCCGTTTTTGTTGAGGACATTGGGCTTAAAACCCGTGCCCTTAGCGAAAACCCCGGCATTAAAGGGATTTACAAGGATCCTGACAACCCCGTCTTCAAAATTTTCTATATTGATGTTGAAGAAATTGAGATGTTCAGCTTTACCGAAGGTCCGAAAACGTATACACTTTAGAGTATGCGGCCTATGCCCCACTGTTTTGGCGGGGCATAGATTTATCGGGGGATTGTAATGCAAATTAGCACAAAATATTCTATTGCCGTACACATTTTGTTAAGCGCCGAATATTTTAAGGACAACTATAAAGTTACCAGTGATTTTTTGGCCGCAAGCGCAAATACGAATCCGGTAATTATCCGTAAAATAATGGGGCTTCTCCGCGATGCCGGATTGATTAAAGTGGCAAGCGGAACCGGTGGTATAGAATTAACAAAAAAACCAAAGGAATTATCATTAAAAGATATTTATCTTGCGGTAAACCCAATAAAAGATGGAAAATTATTTAATATACATAAAAAATCAGCGCCTAAATGCCCGGTTGGAGGAAATATAATAGATTTACTTGATCCGTATTTCTTAAAAGCACAAAATGCTATGGAAAAAGATTTATCAAAATCAACATTACAAAATTTATTGGAGGATCTAAATACTAAAATAGTATAAAGCAAACATCGTATAACAAGGCTGTTTACGCTTCGCCGCCCGCTCCGCCTCCTACTCTACCCCTTCCTCCATCCAAGCTGCCGCAACGAAAGAATATATTACAAAATAATCAATTGCCTCTTGACAAAATGGCCGGTCTATTTATATAGTAACAGTGGTGTAAAAAGGAGAAATATTTTGAATGTATTAGTCCATGACCTGAACGAACAAGATTTTGCATTATTGAAAATTGCCAAAAATAATTTTGAAGTGATTAACGCCAATGATCCATCCGCTCCATGTATGGGTTGTTTTCATTGTTGGCTAAAAACCCCTGGGATTTGCAAAATCAATGACAGTCTAAAGAATATCGGCTCATTAATGGGAAACAGTGAAGAAATAGTTTTAATAAGTCGAAATTGTTATGGCGGATACAGTGAGCCGGTTAAGAAAGTTATTGATCGCAGTATTTCAACAAGTTTGCCATTTTTTACATACCGTTCAGGAAAGATAAGACACAGGCGCAGATATAACGTTGACCGGAAATGTCTTACAGTGTTTTTATATGGGGATTTTCTGGAAATAGAGAAAAGTACCGCACAATTCATTATAAAGGCAAACCAGAGCAATATGGATTGCCAGAAGGCTAATTTGTATATAATAAAACATTTTAATGAAATAGGAAAATTTTTAAAATGAATATATTGATTATTAATGGCAGTCCAAAGAAAAAAGGCGGCGCATCGGTTTTCTTTTCAAAAATTTTGGGATTTATGCTTTTCCCACAAAAAGTCATGACAAAAACTATTGGTATCTCGCGAAATTATGAAAATATATTTACGGATCTTAAAAGTGTAGAGATAGTTATAATATCGGTGCCGCTTTATGTTGACGGTATTCCTTCTCACATGATACATTTTCTTCAACAAATGGAGCAGTATTGCATAAATAATAAATGTGTTTTTATGCTCTACGTTATTTCAAATTCAGGTTTTATTGAAGGACATCAAAATCAGGCGCATTTGGAACAATATGAATGCTGGTGTGAACGCGCTGGTATTACATGGGGCGGCGGCCTTGGCATAGGCGGCGGTGTAATGCTTCATGTAATATTCTATGTGACATTATTGTTGAGTATTATACAATTTGTCATTGGTATTTTAATTAATATTTTTTTTGCAAAACTGGCCGTTAATAGTATTTTGGTATTCAGTTTTACCCGAAGTATGATGGTTTGGTTGTTTTTTAGCAGTGGTATGCTTTTTTATGAATTTATGCTTGCGTGGGCAATAAAAAAGCAAAAAGTTATAAAGAATAAATACACAAGGGCAATGATTCCTTCTTTTATATTTTTAATTTTTGCGGATATATTTATGGCGTTAGAGGCATTGTTTCATGGGAAAATAATATTTTCCTTATACAAAAAAATCGATTATACAAAAAATGCAGAATAGGAAATCTGCTGGCATCCATGCCAGTGGCTAACGTAATGGACGGACATTGCGCATAACAGACTTGGTTGCCTTGACGGTACAAGTCCGTTGCCATCAATGGTACAGCCTTAGCCCACCCCTTCCGCCGCCATCCCTTCCTTCCCCCTCCTTCTTCCCCATTCTGCCGCCATCCCTACAGCAATCCCGCTCCGATCCATCCTGCTATCTCCCCTCTACGGAGGATCTGTGGACCTTACCCCAACCGGCAGGCACAAAGACAAGCGGGAATTATAACAGGTGAGGAGAAGAAGATGGGAAAGCAAGACAAAGCACGGCGGGTGTACACCACGGAATTTAAAGCCGAGGCGGCAGCCCCGGCCGGGAAACACGGGAAACCGGCGCGTCAAATCGCGCTGGATTTGGG
>JAIRNN010000189.1 GCA_031257995.1 Spirochaetaceae bacterium
CATCGGCGGACCTTTGGTCCGATTCCTCCGTTGAAATGGTTTTGCAACTTCATTCTATCGGATTTGACGACGCCTTTTCTATGCCTTACCCTTTTTGCGCTTCAGATTTGTTTTGGCCAATCAAAAAACCAACCCACCGTCTACTCGAACAGACACGAACTATTGAGACTGTCCCAAAACTTTACGTTGCGGGAGTGGGCAGACCTCTCTTGAGGCCATCTTGGGCCGGAAGCGTTGAGGCGGTCTGTAACCCCTTTTGGGCCGTGATCCGGGGCGGTTAAGCGGGCGGAGACGCGTGTTTGGGGGTAACTTCGAACGATAACCGGTTCCCTTTAGCCTGGCCATTCGTTCGGGGGCTGCCCCAACTCAACTTGTACGTCAGAATCCCCTCTATCGACGTTTCCGCCAGCGTTTCCGCCGCCGCCCAGTCCACCGCCTCCGCCCCCTCATGCGGCCCTCCCCACAAAATCTCAGACCAGTAACGTTCCCCCCAAACATGTCCCAGCCTTCCCGCCAGCACGTTGAGCCGGACCGAGAACGTTTGCTTCAGCCACTGCATTATCAGCGGCAGTTTGAGGCCGTCGTCGGGCTTAATGTAAAACGTGAGCCACGCTCCTTCAAGCCGGAGGCCGCGCATCTCGAAGCCGTAACGCGCTTTTGTTTCGAGGAGTACGCGGTGGAGCAGTACTTTCGCTTCCGGCAACCGGAACAAAGGCTCGCCAACATTAACCGCCGTCCGCACCTCGTACCATACGTTTTCCGCTAACTCTCTTTCTTTTCTCATACAATAACCTCGTACATATATATATGCGGTTGGCAGCCGTATTGCTTTAATTTGACGGGGAAAAAGGGCGAAAAAACATGAAAAAAAATTACAAAACGTGAAAAAGATGAAAAAAGGGGAAAGTTTGAGATTTTGAAACGGTCTCAATATATTAAATGGTACGTTGTCGCGGGACGGAGACTGTTTAGATATCGCTTGCTGTTGGGGGCGCGTTGCTCTTTGGGGACGGCTTGCCTCCGTTTGTTCCTTATCATCGTGAGGCTGTTTCAAAACCCCGCGTTGCGGGAGTGGGCAGACCTCTCTCGTGGCCATCTTGGGCCGGGACGCTTGAGGCGGTCTGTAACCCCCTTTTGGCCGTAAAGCGGGCCGTTATCCGGGCGGAGACGCGGGTTTGGGGGTTATCTCCAGCGAAAGACGGTTGCTTTTGGCCTTCCCGTTCGTCCGGGGGCTGCCCCAACTCAACTTGTACGTCAATATTTCCTCTACCGGCACGGCCGTCGCAAACGCTTCCGCTTCCACCCGCTCAGGCGGCTCCCCCGCCAGTATCTCCGACCAGTACCGTTCCCCCCAAACGTGCCCCTGCCTCCCCGCCAGCACGTTAAGCCGGACGGCGAACGTTTGTTTCAGCCGCTGCATTATCAGCGGTAGCTTAAGCCTGTCGCCGGGCTTAATGGAGAACGACACGCTCCCTTCCTCAATGACCAGCCCGCGCATATCGAAGCCGTAACGCCCCGCCATTTCGCCAAGTACGCCAAGGAAAAGCGCCTTGTGGCCCCTCCGGCAGCCGGAACAGGGGCTCGCTGATATTAACCGATGTTTGAACCCGGCGCCAGACGTGTTCTACCAATTCTCTTTCTTGCCGCATATACAATGCCTCCGTATATATATGCGGTTGTTAGCCTGTTTGCTTTATTTTGGCGGGAAAAAACGGCGAAAAAGATGAAAAAATCGTGGATTTGAAGCAGGATCGAAGGTATTTAAACACAAACCTTCATAAACAGACGGCTCGGACCGCCTGAGCGAATGTTCATGTTTTTCGTGTGATTGCGGGCCAAAGGCCCGTTGGTTAAATGGTATTTCTATATGTTTATCCTGAAACACAGGCTGCATCCCGGTTTACCACGGATGACACAGATTTTTTACCGCCAGACACGCGCGCGCTGCCAATCTCTCTATACCGCAAACCCTCAATGAATTGAACCGTCAAGGCTTCCCGTTCATCGGGACTGGAGAAATGAACGGACATAGAGGAGGGCGGCACCGACGGCGGAGGCTTCCTTTTTGTAGACGCAGGGGGTTACGTAGTCTTCCGTGCCAGAGAAGGTGGCGAGGGTGGCGACGCGGCGTTTGATGTCGTCGAGGCGGCTTTCAAGATATTCGCCAAGATACCCGCCGAGGATGACTTTGCAGTCGAAGGAGGCGATGATGTTGTTTAACGCGACGGCGAGCCACCCTGAGTATTCATCCCAGACGGCCGCGATAGCGGGGTCGCCAGAGCTGAGTTTCTCAAAGAAGCGCGGGAGGCAGCCGCCCGTGTGCCGGGAGAGTACTTCCGCCGAACAGTAGGCATCCATACAGCCCAGCCGTCCGCAGTAACAGGGACGGCCGTCCCGCACGAGGGTGGAATGGCCGAATTCGCCGCCGCGTTGGTTTTCGCCTGAGTAGAGTTCGTTGTGGAGGAGGATTGCCCCGCCTACGCTGTTGCTCAAGGAGAGGTAGACGGCGTTATCGAGGTCTTTACGCCGCCATAGTTCGGCGATCCCGGCGGCGTTCGCGTCGTTGCACATGACCGATTCATAGGCGAGCCCCCGGCTTATCGTGGAACAATGCAGCACCGGCACGTTCAGTACGCGGGAATAGACGAGTAAGCGGCCATTTTCGCTGAGGATAGCGGGGACGGAGAAGCCCGCGCCGAGTATTTTGTTGGGGGCGATGCCGGCAGAGGCGATCATCTCGTTGATGAGGCCGACAATTTGCCGATAGTAGGCGGCGTTGTCCTCGTAACGCTGCTTGACCCGGCGGCTGCCGACAATATCGGCGGCGAGGTTGATCAGCACAACGCTCAGATGGTTGCGGGTTATGTCGACACCAACGGCAAACCGTGCGTTTCTGCTGAGGTGAACGGCCGTAGCTTTCCGTCCGCCGGTAGATTCGAGAAGGTCGCCCTCTTCCAGAAGACCGTCCGCTTGCAGGCACTTCACGTTCTGGATAGCCGTGGGAAGGCTTATCCCCAACCGGAGCGCGATTTCGGGCCGGGAAATGCTTCCCGCCTGATAGACGAGCTGGTAGATGCGGCTGCGGTTCGTCTGTTTCTTGCCTGGCGGCTTCAAGGTAATCCTCTTTTCGTTTTCACAATGATTGAATTGCGCCTAAAAAGGTACTATAAAACCGCCTGAAACGCAACCGCCGAGATAAACGCATATCGGGATATAGTGCTTCTATACTGATTTAGGTATGGAAATAATGTTGTTATATTTTATGGGGGAAGTCTCCCCCTCGCTCCTGCCCGCTCTCCGGTCGATGTGTCCACACCTCCCTCCGTTTGGTCATCCGCTACCCCCTCTGCGGGTGGCCCGCCCCCCGCAACGCCCCCGGCCTTAATCACAGGTTTAATCAAAAGAACCACAGATGGCGCCAAATGGCGGCACAGACAGGACGGATAAACACGGATT
>JAIRNN010000163.1 GCA_031257995.1 Spirochaetaceae bacterium
CAAAGTGTACCTCACTTCGTCTGTTCATAATATGTCCTTTTAATCGGGAAAGTCTAAGTTCTCCGATAATTCCCGCCGCATCTACATTCATGTTTATAAGATTCATTTTTCAGACCTCCATCGCCATGACGCGCTCCTTTTTTTTCTTTGTCCCCGCCGGGCGGCAAGGGGCGCGAGGACCGCCACGGTCAAAAACAGCGCGATACGCGCCAATACGGTCTGTTTTATCATAGTGCTGCTCCTTCCTGTTATGCGGGCCGCCGCGTTTGCCACAGGACAATCGCGTCTCGTTTACCCCGCAATCCTCACACAGTCAATACGCCCGCGCCGCTTTGCGGCGAATGGATAGGACCTCCTTTTTAACCACAGATACTTTATGCTATTTGTAAAAAGGATAACTTGTATCCGCTTGTGTACAGGGGCCGGCGCCGATTGTTCCGCGCGGGGTTGGCGGAAGAGGCGGTTTCTGCTTGACAAAATAACATAAAATTACGCTCATTAAGAGAAGTCCGCAGTGAATAATCCGCATCCATCCGTTTCATCCGCGCCGCCATGTATGGGTGGTTCCCGTAACTTTTTTCATCTTTTTTCACTTTTTTTGGGGTTTTCTGGGGGTACCCGCTTGACAAGTTTTTTCGGGTGTGGTATAAAGGTACCTGTTGCCCTGAATATCAGGGCGGGATTGTCGTACAAAAGGGTAATAGTTGTATATGAAGAAAGTTTTGCTGTCGTTTAGGTCCTCTGGGTTGTCGCTGTCAAATAAACCCCCCCCCCCTCGAACGGGTTTTTAGCCCCCTAAACACCCCTTTTAGGCCCTGTTTAGGCCGTTTTCACGGGTTTTCCTCCTTTTTTCAATTTCCCCTTTTCCGCGTTTCACGGGTCTCCCGCACGCCGGAAACAGCGCTCATAAACACGTCTGCCCTCCTCCTCAAATCCGTAAAAGAAGGGCCGCCTGTGGATGGCCTTCCATTTTCATCGGTCCCGGTCTTCCGGCCGGGCCTGGGATCGCCATCGTTGAGCGTTGTTTCGGGGGCGTGGGTATTTTTTATTGCCGCAAACAGAACGAACAGACACAAACGTTTGTTTCGCGGTTCCTTTCTTTCGTTCGCGACGTTCGTGGTTCCACACGCCGGAAACAACGCTCATAAATACGGCGGCCTTCCTCCAAAAAGCCAAGAAAGAAGGGCCGTCCGTGGATGGTCTTCCGTTTTCCTACGGGCTCAGGTTTACGCCGGGTCTGGGATTGCCGTCAATGAGCGTTGTTTTCGGCGCGTTTACTGCGGGGGCGTTGCGTTGGGCAGGAGCAGCGCTGCGGAAGGCGAGCTACCTTTGGCAGCACTGCTTCCCTTCAGCGGCGGCGCCGCTTGCGGCGCGCAACGCCTCCCGCAGACAGCGCTGCTCCTGCCCCCAGAGAGCATAGTAAACGGACCGAACAAGGCGGACGGGGACTGTTTAGATGTCGGTGCGGCGGGCGGCGGCGGGTTGCTGTTGGGGGGACCGGCTGCGCGAATGGAGAATGGAACATTATCCCTTTTCAATTCCCCCGAAGGGGGTACGGGGGAGACGGGGCCTGTCGCGTTTATCAGGAGTGGAGCATTTTTTGGGCCCCGCACCGTGCCGCAAAGGATGCCCAAAACGCGCTCAGTGTTTCGGGCGCGGTGTTGGGCGTCCCCCTTCTTATAAGGAAAGAAAGAGGAACCCCGAAAACGGTTGTCTGCCTGGAAACCAGCGCCGTGATCGGGGTAGTCAAGACGGGGGAAAGCATACCGCTTTTTTCACGTCTTGTCCTCTTTTTATAAATGGAAGCCGGGCTCTTAAAAGAGCTTTGGCTTTCAGGCTGTCCCGTATGGGAGGGCTTATTTTATTTTAAGGAGGACTTTTCACATGAAAAAGTTCTTTTTGTATGGAATGACCGTTCTGCTAAGCGTGTCATTGTTTTTAGCCGGTTGCGATACGGAGGTCGAGGAAAAGATCGTGTACCGTGATCGCGATGTGGCCACGGTCGTGCCGGCCGATGCGGTTCCTGCCGGTACCGAGACTGTTCTGCGCGGTTTGCTTGAGGCTTCCAGCGGTGTAGCGGTCATCGAATACACCGGCAGCGCGCCGGCGGCGGAGCTGGTTATCCCTGCGGGGAAGACGGTGTACCTGAACAAGAGCGGCGGGATTACGCTTAGTGCGCATCTAGCGGTCGAGGCGGGCGCGACGGTGGTTCTTGTCAAGGATCTGACGACGGCGACTGGCGGAAAACTGCTGGTCAACGGTACGCTGAAAGTCGCGTCGGGCGGGGGGCTTATCACCACTGCGGCGGCGACCGAGGTGACGGATTACACCGTTAGTGAGGGGGTGATAACACCGGGGGTAAACACCGTTATCGGCACGGGCAAGGTACAGGTGCTTGAGCAGGGGGGTCTGCTCCTGAAATCGGGGGACGTGGTCGAGACGGCGGCAACCAACAAGTTCACGCCCGCACAGGCGTGGGCGGCAGCGGGCAAGGGACATCTTGCCATTGACGGGAGTTCGACGCTTTCAGTTGCCGCGTTGCTCACCGGTGTCGCGCCTACGGCGAAACGGGGGTTCAGCGCGGAAAGCAGCGCCACCGCGCTTCCCGGCACTATCCCGGTGGGCGCGTATATCACGGTGTCCGGCGCGATAACGGATGCGGGCGCTGACCACAAGCTCACGGTGAACGGCGGCCTCGAAGTGACCGGCAACAACTTCACCGGCGCGCAATTAACCGAGATCACGGTCGGGAATTACGGCAGTCTCGTCATACCCAGCACGGCGTTTGCGACGACGGCTCTTACCAAAATCACGGTAGGAAAAGGCGCGGTATTCGATGCCGAAAGCGCGAGTAACGCGACCTACGCGGCGGTAACGGAGATCACGGTTGGCGCCGGGTCCGAGGTTACGGTGGATGCCGGCGCCCTGTTCTCCGTCCTTACCACGCTGGAAGTGGGGGCCGGCGCGACATTTGACGCCGACAAGGCGACTGCGCCGACCTACGCGAAGCTTGCCACGCTTACCGTGGGCGACTATGCGGCGGCAGCCCTCGCGAAAAGCGAGGCGACCGCCGTAACCTTCGATGCTACGGCCGGGCTGGGAACGCTTGAGCTGGGCAAAAACGCGGCAGTGGATGTCGGCGCGGCGACGGGAGCCATTCTCGGTAAAACCGGAGCCCCCACGTTTACCGTCAGCGAAGACGCGGTAATCGGCGGCAAGGTTACGGTCGGCGCGGACGCGGAACTGATCGTTGACGACGCGGCGCTGACGGTCGGCCAGCTCACGGTGAGCGGGAAACTGTCGATCGAGGGAGCGGGGAACGTCCTCCTTACCGCAGATGCTACCAAGATTATCGTGAACCCGACCGGCTCGATTGACGTGCGGGATGCGGACGGTACCTTTGGCGAAGCGACCGCAGCGGAGACGAAAATAAGCATCACGGGAAGCAACAGCGGAAAAGCGACGGTAGTAGAAAGCCCCGCCGCCGTGTGGACGGTTACCGATGATAGTACGGGGCGGGACATTTCGTCCACCGGTAAAATCGTGCTGGGCAAGCTGACGTTGGACTTTGACGGCACCAGTCCTGTTACCGGGGATCCATGCGCGGCTTCGGCTACTGCTGCCGCCGCCGGGAAACTGGTCGCGGGAGCCGGTACGACGATTACCTTTGCCGGTACTGATTAGGATGCGGTTATGGCGGGACGGGAAACCGTTCCGCCGAACCTGAACGACAGGGTACGATTGCCTGCCGGCTTTGCCAAAGCCAAAGCCGGCGCTCGTACCCCATTTGTTATCATGCGCGGGAGGGAGAGCAGCCTCGGGGAGGCGGCTCTCACTGTCAACAAGTTAAGAATTTGTCCACAGATTACACAGATTTCCACAGATTAAAGATAGGTTTTGAAACAAAAATCTGTGTAATCGGGGGAATCTGTGTACCTTTTATTTTGCTTAA
>JAIRNN010000298.1 GCA_031257995.1 Spirochaetaceae bacterium
GCCACCCTTATTCGCCTTATTCGACTTCGCGGTTAATTACTTCCGTTCTGTCAAAGGGCAGAACCACCCAAACGTTGCGGTTAATTACTTTAGGGAATACGAACCGTATTCCCCAGGGAGTACGACCAGTACCTCGTGGGGAGTACGGCAGGCGCTCCCCAGGGAATACGAACCTTATTCCTTGGGGATGAAGAACCTTCACCCGTAGGGATGAAGAACCTTCACCCGTAGGGATGAAGAACCTTCACTCGTAGGGATGAAGAACCTTCACTCGTAGGGATGAAGAACCTTCACCCGTAGGGATGAAGAACCTTCACCCGTAGGGAAGAAGCGCCTTCACCCGTAGGGATGAAGCGCCTTCACCCGTAGGGATGAAGAACCTTCACCCGCAGGGATGAAGAACCTTCACCCGCAGGGATGAAGAACCTTCACCCGCAGGGATGAAGAACCTTCACTCGTAGGGATGAAGCGCCTTCACTCGTAGGGGTGAAGCGCCTTCACTCGTAGGGGTGAAGCGCCTTCACTCGTAGGGAATGCGGGATGCATTCCCTGCGTAGTTTGAGGAGGATTCCCTGGAGTGTAAGGAGTTTCATTATGAAGGAGTATCGTATGAAGAAATTAAGGTTTGGTATCGGCGCTCGCGGCGGGGCTGCGGGTTGGCGTTCCACGGTGTTGTGCGTGGCTGCGTTCATGCTTGCTTTGACGGGGTGCGACTTTCTGCAAGGGATCTTTGGCGGCGGGGATTCGGACCCGCCCGCATCCGGCGCGGCGGAAGAAACGCTGGTCTTCGTTGCGGCGGAGAGCGGGGCGACAACAGAGGCTCTAACGCTGGTCTTCAACACGGTGGCGGACGGCCTCACGGCGGACGACATACCGCTCACGGCCTTAGACGGCGGCAAAGGAGAGACAAGAGCTACGGGTGCTGACGGCATACACTACGGTGACGGAGGGTCGGGCGGTGGAAGGTGGAACAGGCGGCGCGGGACATTCCGGCGTGGTTGTCATTCGCTTTCGACGAGTGCCGTAACGGCCCCGTGAGGCGGCGTGATGGGGAACGGATGGCGGTTTCCCCTTCGGGGGAATGGATAATTACCGTAATTTTCCCTTATCCATTTCCCATTTTCAATTCCCTGGAGGGGAAACTTTCCCCTCTTTGCCTTTTATGCTACGCTTCCCCCGCAGGGGGAAAACCGCCGCCCGTTCAAACTACACCAAAGTGCCTCCACGGCAGGTGGGTTAATACTTGAGCGAGTCCCGCTTGATTTTTTTGGTCGTGGTCTCTTCCATACGTTCCGCGATGAGCGTGGTCTTTTCGATACGGCCATAAGAGAGGAGACGCTGGTTCACCTCGGCGACAATCTCCTCGATACGCTTCTGAATGGCCGCCTTGTCCGCATCCTTCCAGTAGTCCTGGCTGGGATAGACGAGCGCTTCGATACGCTCATCTTTCGTTTTCTTGTCGAAAACATAGCCCCGGACGAGGATTTGGTCGATCTCCTCGAAAAGCTGGAACTCGTTCTCGATCTCCTCCGGGTAGACGTTCTTCCCGCCCGCAGTTACGATGACGTTTTTCGCACGGCCCGTGAGGTAGAGGTAGTTTTCGCTGTCGAGATAGCCCAAGTCGCCGGTTTTGAGCCAGCCGTCCTCTGTCATGATGGCGGCGGTTTCTTCCGGCATATTGTAGTAACCCTGCATAACGACCGGGCCGCGAACCGCGATCTCCCCGACACCGCGCTCGTCCGGGTTCAGCACCTTTTCCTCGACCTGCCGCACCACCCTGCCGACACTCGCTTCCTTGTAATGCTCGACGGGGTTGAGGTTGATGATCGGCGAGGTCTCGGTGAGGCCGTAGCCCTGAATGAAGTTCACGCCCATCTGGTTGTACGCCCGTGTTACGCTTGCCGCGAGGGGGCCGCCCCCGCAGATACATATCCGCACCGAGGTGAGGGAGGCCTTTTCCAGCACGGCGTGGAAGAGTTTTTTGCCCGGATTCATACCCGTCACTTTTTTGATGAGGCCGGACACGCCCATGAGAAAAGATATGACCGCATAGACGATCGGCCCCTTCTGCTTGATTCCCCGGAGAATACCCGCGAGCAGCTTGTTGAACAGCATCGGCACACCGAGAAAGATCGTAACCTGCGCCTGTTTTAAGTCTTTGAGGATCTGCTGCGTAACCATGCGCTTCCCGAATACCAGCTCCGCGCCCAGGGCCATCACGACGAGGAACACCGTCATACTGTACGCGTGATGAATAGGAAGCAGCGCGTAGAACACGTCATGCTCGGAGAGGTCGATACAACATTGGGCAAGGTAGTTGTCCGAGACGAGGTTCCGATGGCTGAGCATCACGCCTTTGGGCTTGCCCGTGGTACCGGACGTAAAGAGAATCGCCGCAAGATCGTGCTCGGTAGGAAGCTCGATGTCCGCAGCCGTACCGTCAATGTCGTAAAGGTACGCGCCCAGCCCCTTGTGAAGGCTCACAATCTCCTCGATAACACCGATACGGCCCCTTTCCGCGACAAACTTGTCATGTTTTTCTTCGTCGGCGAACAGAATCTTCGCGCCCGCCACCTTGATAAGATTCACGCACTCGTCAAAATGAAGCTGCGCGTCAATCGGCACGATAACCGCCCCCGCGAAGAGGATGCCCAGATAGGCGACCGTCCACTCAGGCGCGTTTTTCCCCGTCAGCGCAACCTTGTCGCCCTTACGCACCCCCTTGCTGTACAGCCATCGCCCCACCGCCTCAATCCTGGCAATCGCCTCCTCGTAGTTGAGGCTCATGCGGTCAGGCTCATAGATCGTAAAACACGGCCTCTTGGGGTGCCGTTTCACCGTAATCCTCAGCATCTCGACCAGCGTCGGCCACTCGCCCGCAAAATCCTTCCCCCGGTACTCACCCAAATATTCGTACGCTTCGCGCTCTTTTTTCATAACAGATTGCCCCCCTATGGACATACATAGACTTTGAGATTTAGACACGGATCGGTGAAAAAAGTTGCATATTTTTTTGACACCCATTCCCGTCACGCTGTCAATTTCCATTCCCCTAGGGTAATCAGGTGGTTGTGAAATTTGAGGCAATGGTCGATAATAGAATGGTGACAGCTTTTCAGCGTTTCGCGGCGGGTTTTCTGATGTTTCTCTGTTTGCAGGGGGCGGCGGCCCAATCCGGCTCGAGCATTTTCGCGCCGTTTGTAACGCGGCTCAACGCGGAGGTGTCGGGCAAGGCGGTGCGTTTGAAGTGGCAGGATTCGACATCCGTGAAGGGGCCGGTCTATGTGTACCGGGCGCGGGTTCCCTTTTCGGGCGCGGGGGCGCAGTATCAGGCGCGGGCGCTCGAAGTGCCGTACGGCCAGCAGATTTTTATCGAGGAAGTGGAAGCGTTGGGGATGTGGTACTATTTTGTCGTGGCAAGCGATGAGACGCATATGAAGTACGAGATCGTCGTGCCCTACAGCAACATCGTTGACGTACAGCTTGACGGTACCTCGAAAAACGTCTCGGCGAGTCCGGGGATTGCGGGGACTGCCACACCCTATGCGGATACGCCGATTATTTCCCAGCCGGCTCAGCCGGCCGCCGAAGACCCGACGTGGGATTCCGCCTACGGGTCTTACGGGGTTGCCCGTCAAAGCGGCTATGCACGGTACTCAAGCGACATCGTAGAGATCATGGCGCAACCCCTGCCCAACGGGATATATATTTCTTACCGTTCGTCTGAGCGCGGCAAGAACGCCCTGCTTTACCGGAGTAACAAACCTTTCACCCAGTACAGCGATATTTTGACTGCCTCCCTGATAAAGGAACACCTTACCTCGCCCTATGTTGATTATCCACCGCCGGGAGTTCCCTCCTATTACGCGGTACTTTACGACGAGGACATCCGTTCCGGGCAGGCGGCTATTTATCCCGGCAATAACGCCACCGTAAATCCGGTTCAACTTGGCTCTGCCGGCCAGGGCGCGTCAGGCATCGCGGGCGCCCCCGCCTATTCCCCGATCCCGGCGAGCCCTCAGCAGCAAACCTACCTCGACCCCGGTTCCGGATACTTTTCCACCGTGAGAAGTCCGTCTCCCCTCTCTGCGGAATCGGCGCAGGTGGCTGAGTCGCTGCGAAACCGGACGGAGACGGCCCCGGTCGTTCCCAAGAGCAGTTTCGGCATCAACATGGAGCCTCGCGTCTTCAACCAGGATGTCCAAAACAATGCCGCTTCCGGCGAGGATTACGATCTTGCCGTGATCGTGCGCGGTTCGTTTTTCCGCAAGGATTGGGGCATTGCCCGCATAGAATTGCAGCGGTATCTCTCGGTTTCCCATTCGCAGAACGCCGCCGCCCGGGCGCATTTTTATCTTGGACAATGCTACTACTTCTTAGGCGACGCGCGGTCCGCCCTCAACGAGTTTATGTCCGTGCACTCCCTGTTCCCTGACGAAGCGGCGAGTTGGGTACAAGCGGCACTGGCAAAAACCGGGGAAAGGAGATACTAGAGCCTGTTTCAAAACCCCACGTTGCGGTGCGGGCAGACCTCTCTCGCGGCCATCCCCGGCCGAGAGCTTTGAGGCGGTCTGTAACCCCCTTTTGGCCGTAAAGCGGGCCGTTATCCGGGCGGGGGTTTGGGGGTTATCTCCAGCGAAAGACGGTTCCCTTTGGCCTTCCCGTTCGTCCGGGGGCTGCCCCAACTCAACTGGTACGTCAGTATCCCCTCTATCGGCGTGGCCGCCGCAAACGCTTCCGCCTCCGCCCACCTCTTTCGCCCCCTCAGGCGGCCCTCCCCACAGTACTCCGACCGGTACCGTTCCCCCCACACGTGCCACTGCCTTCCCGTCAGCACGTTGAGCCTGACCGCAAACGTTTGTTTCAGCCGCTGCATTATCAGCGGCAGCTTAAGCCCGTCGTTAGGCTTAATGGAGAACGACACGCTCCCTTCCTCAATGACAAGCCCGCGCATATCGAAGCCGCAGCGCCTTTCCGTCTCGCGAAGTACGCCGAGGAAAAGCGCTTTGACCTCCGGCAGCCGGAACAGGGGCTCGCTGATATTAACCGATGTTTGCACCCAGTACCAGACATGTTTTGCCAATTCTCTTTCTTGCCGCATATAGAATGCCTCCGTGTATATATACATGCGGTTACCAGCCGTATTGCTTTATTTTGACGATAAAAAAGGGCGAAAAAACGTAAAAAAAATTGCAAAACGTGAAAAAGATGAAAAAAAGGAGAGGTTGAGGTTTTGGAACAGACTCAACTGATAAACATTCAAGGGCACCGCGCCACTGGAATGGCAAAACGCGCCTAGCACAATCCTGGCAGGCAGTCAACTATGGAACTGTGGATAAAGTCTCTTAAGCTTTATCCGGGCATCGGCGGCAGTAAAACGCCAGTCTATAGTCCGTGCCTTTTCGTTCCGTATGGTGTTCCACGCGGATACTTCTTTCTCCATCCGCCCTGTCGCCGGCACACGATCCTTCAAGCCGTGGCTGTTCAGTACGCTCAATTCAATCTCCGCCATGTTCTGCCAACTCCCGTGTTTGGGCGTGTAATGTATCTCCAGCCGGTACCGTATCCTCCGCGCCTCCTCCGGTTCAAACGCCTCATACAGCGAGGAGATACTATGCGTGTTCAGGCTGTCCATTACCAGAACGATCTTTTCCGCGAAAGGAAAATCCTCGCCTGCCAACTTTTTCGTGCGAGCCGCCCAATCAAGCCGGGCGCGGTGTCCGGCTGCCTCCGCCCGCCGCCACCCGAGTAACGGAGCAGTA
>JAIRNN010000304.1 GCA_031257995.1 Spirochaetaceae bacterium
ACACCCAAAAGACAGAAAGGAAACATCTGTCACTGAGGACTTGGAGCGCCCGGTTAGTGAGGAAAGGGATTCGTTTTTCAAAGACGGAACAGACGCGCAGGGCCGTTGCCGCCCTGATACTAAACGTTTGGTTTTTGGGGAGAGTATGTTTGATCCAATAATTCTAGAACGTTACCGAAAAAACGCACCCCGCTTGACAGCCGCGTGTCTTTCCGGTATAAAGAACCCATGCGGCTGTCGTATAACGGCTATTACCCCAGCCTTCCAAGCTGGAGACGAGGGTTCGACTCCCTTCAGCCGCTTCAAAGCTGACGGGAGTCGAAGGGTTTTTGCAGCTCTGGAAAAATCCGAGTAATCGGAGGAATTTTTCAGAGTAAACCCGCAGGAACGCGGGTTTAGCAAAAAGCCTCAGACTGGAACGTGGCGGCAGGAAGCCTACTCCCCGGCCGCTGTCAAACGGGAGGACTTTACGGACTTTCTCACGGCCCTTACACTTTTTCTCGCTACGGCGGTACAGATGGGAACCCACATTCTTTTCGCGGTACTCGGCGGTATCATGTGTGAAAAGATTGGTAACATGAACCTCGGCATTGAGGGAATGATGCTCTTGGGTGCTTCGGTGGGTTTTTCTGCCGCCCTCTCCACTGCCAACCCGCTGGTCGCCGTTCTCGCCGCCGGAATCGCCGGGGCCGGCGGGGCCCTCATCTATGCGGTCATCACTGTGAGTCTCCGGGGTAACCAAGTGGTAGTCGGTCTTATCCTCACGATTTTCGGTACCGGGGTCTCAGGCTTTCTGGGCAAGGGACTCTCAGGCAAAGCCCTCCCCGAAACGGTGTCGCAAGCCTTCGTGCCCGTGCAGGTTCCCTTGCTCCACCGGATCCCCGTGATTGGGCAAATATTTTTTGCGCAGAGCCCCTATGTGCTGGCCGGCATGATCCTCGCGCTTCTCCTCTACGTCTACTTTACGTACACCCGCGCCGGCCTCAACGCGCGCGCCGTGGGCGAAAACCCCGGCGTGGCCGACGCCTCCGGCATCCCCGTGATCCTCTACAAATACATCCACGTTGTCGCGGGCGGCTTCCTCTGCGGCGTGGGCGGCGCCTACCTTTCGCTCGTATTCGTCCCCCGCTGGCAGGACAACATCACCGCCGGTGCTGGCTGGATCGCCGTAGCCCTCATCATATTCAGCACTTGGAACCCGCTTAGGGCCGTATTCGCCGCCTACCTCTTCGGCGCGCTCAAAGGCATCGGCTTCAAATTTCAGAACATCGACCTCAGCATCCTCGGTAGAAAAATCATCTTCTCCCCCCAACTCCTCGATATGCTCCCCTACTTTGCCACGATCTTCGTCCTTATCATCATCACCTACCGCAAAAAGCGCGAATACCAAGCTCCCGCCGGACTGGGCGCCGCCTATTTCCGCGAGGAACGCTAGCAGGCAGTTAACTATGGGACTGTGGATAAAGTCTCTTAAGCTTTATCCGGGCAGCGGTTCGGATAGAGCCACAACTCGGATTCGTGTAAGGGCTCCGTGTATTCAGTAATCCTTTGCATATAAATCTCCTAAGTAAATAAAATGGTCCACAGATTGCGCCGGATGGCGTGCCGTTTGACCAGACAGATTTTCTGCGGTTGTCAAGTCCTGAAACGGCCGTTTTTCATGCAACCCTCCGGTTCAGGCGTTTCAAATGTCATGCCAGGTCCTTACGCAACGCCCGTATCCCCAGGGGCAGGGACAAAAGAAACGTGCAGAAATCCGCAATAGGCGCGGCCGCCTGTATCCCCAAAACGCCGAGCGCGGGAACGAGGAGAAAAATGAGCGGAATGAGGAAGAGCCCCTGCCGCGAAAAAGCCAGGATACTTGCGGGGATGCCCTTCCCCATCGTCTGCAGCATGAAACCGACCAGCAGTATCCAGCCCACAAAGGGAAAACTGAAACACTGAAGCCGGAGCGCGAGAGCGCCCACCGCGATGACTTCCGCATCGTCTTTTCGGAAGACGGAGATGATGTCCGGCGCAAGCATAAAACAGAGCGCCGCGAGGATAACAAGCAGCGCCGTTGAAAGACGGAGGCAGAACCAGAAGGCCTTTTTTATCCGGTCATAGTGTTTCGCGCCGTAATTGAAACCGCGGCTGGAAGCCCTGCCCAAACCCGATAATCGCAGATCCTGCCATAAGGAATACGCGGTTTACAATGGAGATGGCGGCGATGACCTCATCGCCGTATACGCAGGCGGCGCGGTTAAGCAGAACCACCGCAAGGCGACGCATTGCCGCAAAAGCGAGGGACTGCCGCCGCGCTTCCCGGTATTTCTCAGGCGGTGGTAAAAAGTTGCGCGGCCTGATCCGTACATTCCCCCTCCCGGCGCATCCCACCGTGAAAAGCAGAACGCAGCTTGCGCTCCGGCTTATCATCGTGGCAAGCCTTGAACACCGAGGTGAAAAACAACAGCGGGTCAAGGGCTCTGTTTATCACCGCGCCGGAAACCATGCCGATCATGCCGAATACCGCGCTGCCCTGATAGCGCAAAAGATTGTTCAGCATGGCGGTGGAACCAGGCTGCCGGGCGAGGGGGAGAGGAAAACCGCGCCGAAAACCGCAATCCCCAAACCCACGGCAAACGCGGAAAAGAACCCCGTCGCGGCCATTTTTTCAGCGTCCGCCGTGTTCCGCGCTCCCCGTGCGCGGGCGATAAAATTGCCCGAACCGTGCCCAAAAAAGAACCCCGCCGCCTGAATGACCGCCATCATAGAAAAGCTCACCCCCACGCCGGCGATGGCGCTCGTGCCGAGGGAACTCACAAAGTAAGTGTCCGCCATATTGTACATCGCCGACACCATCATACTGATACTGCTGGGAACGGCCTGCTTTATGACGAGCTTCTCCACCGGAGAAGTGGTCATCAGGCGGTATTTTGCATCGGCGGAGCTTGCCGCCGCCCCGCCCGTCACGGCTGTCCGCTGGTTTTCTATCCTTTCCCCTTCTCCTTCCCGCCGCGAACTTCCTGTCAACTTCCCCGTCTCGTATAACGACGTCATCGGGGCCCGCTTCCAACCCTTTCCACACGTCATGATCTAGTTCAAGGGGTATCGCGTCCTCCCCGTCGCCGAACAGGTATTTCTCGTTGCCCATAGAGCTTTCGATTGTCCCTTCCCTACAACACTATCGTGGGCGCTCTTTTTTACCTCGCTTACCTTCCGTACAGACGACGGCCCGGTATAGCCGCCTCCCCGCCGGCCATCGGCCATACGGCCGGAGACCAGACAACCCAAGAACGGCACAAACAATTCTTTTTTCATGCTTGTTCATATATTCTCCGTATCGTTTAACCTCATGACGGAGGGTTCCTGTAACAACCATATACGGGGCCCACAGGGTACCCTTTTTTTGATACCCTGCCGCCAGCCTTCGCGCGCCGTAGCGATTAATCGTGATTCCGGCGGGCTTGCCTTTTTTGAGGATCGCCGTAGAGTGCAAATCGGCGTTTTGGGGCAGCGTATGCGCGAAACAGTATTACAGGATGACGCCAACCTTGCGCCGATTGCCGCCTTGCTTACGCCCTTTATCAAAAAGGCGGCAGTTACTGTTGCGGGAAAAACCGGGAACGGTACGGCGGAATGGCTCAACCACCCGGTCAGCATAAACGATTTTACCCCCCTCTCAAGAGAAGAAGCCCCTGAGCGATACCGTGTTTCTTGCATTGACCGCGATAATAACCGCGCAGCCCATCCTTCGCGGTTAACGCCTGTCCGCAGACTGTCGTAGGAGAACTTCCCCGCGGTCGTATGCGAACTCACCGACGGCAATGACGGAACTCCCCGGCTGCTCATAGGAAACTCCCGAATTGCAAACCCCGAACTCTGAAACACCGCCCCGGAGGTTTGGGCCGGCCCACCCAAGCATCTTGGGCCGGCCGACGCAAGCATCGTGGGCCGGCCCCCGATGGCGGGAGGGGCCGATCCCGTATCGCGGGGCAGGACGATCCCGTACGACGGGGCAGGCCGATCCCGTATGACGGGGCCGGCCGATCCCGTATGACGGGGCAGGCCGATCCCGTATGGCGGGGCCGGCCGATCCCGGATGGCGGGGCCGGCCGATCCCGTCCGCGATGCGGGGACGGCCCACCCACGGGGGTCTGCTCACCCAACAACTTCTATCGGCCGGACGATTTTTCTCGCACGGCTAGATGGCTTTTCTCATCCGGCAATAAGCATTGAACCGCGCAGGCGCAGGGCGTCTGTGACGCCTTGGCGCAGAAGGTTTTTACCGACAGACTCATCGCGCTATTGCCAATCCTTCTGTTTTGACAGCCTTCAATACTGCCTGTAAAGCCGTCAGTCTCTCATCACCTGCAACGTCCAACCTTATTCGCCTCAGCGGTTTACGAACCGCCTTCGCCTTTGCGGTTAATTCCTGAGAACTCCTGTCAAGCCGGATGATTTTTCTCCTGCGGCCATACGATTTTTCTCTTGGCAAACCCCTCGCCCCCGAAGGGGGAACACGCCGCTATCTCCCGTCACGCCGCCCCCAAGGAAAGCCCCCGCGGGGCCGCTACCCCTCGCCCCCGAAGAGGGACCCCGCCGCTATCTCCCGTCACGCCGCCCCCAAGGAAAGCCCCTGCGGGGCCGCTACCCCTCGCCCCCGAAGGGGGAACACGCCGCTATCTCCCGTCACGCCGCCCCCAAGGAAAGCCCCCGCGGGGCCGCTACCCCTCGCCCCCGAAGGGGGACCCCGCCGCTATCCCCCGTCAC
>JAIRNN010000002.1 GCA_031257995.1 Spirochaetaceae bacterium
TAACCGCCGTCCGCACCTCATACCATACATTTTCTGCTAATTCTCTGTTTTCTCTCATACATTATACTCCCGTACATATATATGCGGTTGTCAGCCCGTTTGCTTTATTTTGACCCTAAGAAAGGGTGAAAAAGATAAAAAAAGGGAAAGTTTGAGGTTTTGAAACAGTCTCGGATGTATGTGGAAGAAGAAGGTCCACAGATACTTTATGATATTTTGTGAAAGGGGTAAATCGTGCATTCCGTTTTAACGTTTTTTGTGGTGTGCCCACTTGACAAGTTTTTTCGGGTATGGTATAAAAATACTCATCTTCCTGAAAGCCGGGGTGGGATGGTTATATAAAGGGGAGGGTAATAGTTGTTTATACATTATGAAGAAAGTTTTGTTGTCTTTCAGTTCCTCCGGAATACCCCTCTCCCGTAAACCCCCTTTTCCATCCGGTCGTTTTTTTTTGTTTGCCGTTATACTCGTGATTCTGGCATCCTGCGATAATAACCTCTATATAAGAGACTGGTATCAGGGAGACTACCTTGTAACCGCCACAGAGGAGCCGACGGGGACCGGGTCGTGCGACATTCTCGGGTACTACTTCATTGACCCCGCCAGGGTGGGCGTTATTGATGAAGCAAGCAGAAGCGGGGGCACGGACGATCCGGTACAGATAGGCCTATGGTACGATAAAGACGGGCCGCCGGAAGACAGCGGCATCGTGGTTGTTCATAACGGCGCGTCGTATAGGGCGGACTCAGGCTGGGCAGGCGAGGGCGGCGGCGTGTTTGTCCGTTCCTACACGGTTTTGAAGTCCATAAATCAATCGGCGAGTGAACGGCTCAGTGATCCGTGAAGAAGGGAGACACCATTTCCCTCTGTGTAACTCCCGCTGCCTTCCTTCTTCTCCTTTTTCGGCTTTGCGGTTACATTCCGCATTCCCCGTTCGTGTGGTTCGTGGTTATATGAACACTTGCTCATTAAAAAAGGCCGAGCCCCCGAAGCGCGGCGCGAGGCTCAACATGGGCAACGTAACCCTGACCGTGAACGCGACACTACCGCTTTAATTTCACTTTTTTCGGTTTTCTGGGTACCCGCGCTCTTGCAGGAAACTTCCCCTTTATGTATACTCTCATAGAATCGGCGCGGGGGTTACCGCGTTCGGTAACTACTTTTATTTTTGGAGGAACAGGATGAAAAGACGGATTATGGTGGCAGCGGTTGCGGCTGTGATGTTGGCGGCAGGGTTGGCGGGATGTTCCAAGCCGAGCGGCGGGGCCAAGATCGTGTATTGGTCCATGTGGAACGAGGCGGAACCGCAGGGGCAGGTAATTGCCCGTGCGGCGGAAGCCTTTACCAAAGAGACGGGTATCGTGGTGGACATTAACTTCAACGGACGGGAGATTCGCAAGACTTTGCAGCCCGCGCTTGATGCCGGGGAGCCGATTGATCTCTTTGACGAGGACATTGAGCGTGTCGCCAACACGTGGGGGAATTATTTGCTTCCGCTGGATGCGTATGTGGCAAAATCATACTCCACCACCGGCGAAAAACCCTATGGGGACGTGATAAACAAGACGTTGCTCACCCTCGCCCGGGAACTGGGCGGCGGCCAAGTGAAGAACATTCCCTACCAGCCTTCGGCCTTTGTTACGATGTACAACAAAGACCTCTTTGAACAAGCGGGCATTACCGCGCTTCCAAAGACGGGGGACGAACTGCTTGAGGCTTGCGCAAAACTCAAGGCGATAGGCGTAACCGGCATCACGGTGGATGACGCCTATATGGCGGCCTTTTTCGGCTACAACATGGATCGCTTGGTCGGATCCGATGCCACGCTGGCTATGGTGAATAACAACGATTTCTCAGGGCCGCAGGTGTTGGCTTTCGGCCAACTGATGGAATTGATGGTACAAAACGGCTACTTTAGCCAAAAAGCGGCCTCGAACATCTATCCCGCAGGCCAGGTTGAAGAGATCGCGACGGGTAAGGTTGCCATGTACCTGAACGGCACATGGCTGCCCAACGAGATCAAGGGGAACGCGCCCAACATGAGGTGGGGCGCTTTCGCATGGCCCGCGCTTGGTTCCGGCGACGGCCCGGAGGCGAATCATTTTGGGTCTCAGAGTTTCGGTATCAACAAGAACACCAAGTACCCGGAGGAAGCCTTCCGGTTCATCGTGTGGCTTACCACCGGTGAATGGGACGCGACTCTGGCGGAGGAAAGCATCGGCATCCCTATGGGTAACGATTCCGCATGGCCCGACGCCCTTGCCGAGGCTAAGGTAGTGGTCGATTCCACAACAAAGCGGCTTCCCTGGGCGGTAGGCATGGAAAACAGCCCCGACATCAACGCGAAGATTAAGGAAAATCTCGCGAAACTCATTATGGGCAGCCTCAACGCGGCGCAATTCGCCGAAGCAATGGCAAAGTAAGCGGGCCCCTTTAATGGGGATAGCCTGTCGCGACCGGAGATATTAAAGGAAACCGCACTTTGGGACGGGGACTGTTTAGAGGGTGTAGCGGCAAGCAGCATTTCACTGGTAGGGGACAGCGGCGCCATTTGCCCAGACAGCAAATGGCGCCGCGTTTGGGAGCGTTGTGGTGTGAAGGCCCCCGTAGGGGGAAAATGCCGCGATTGCTTATTAGGCCGCATCCAAGGGAAGCCCCTGGGGGACAAGAGGCGATATGTTAAAAAACAACAAACGGGTCATCATCATTTTTCTGGCGCCGGCGGTACTGTGTTACGCGCTGGTTTTTCTCTATCCGACCATCCGCACGGTGGCGATGAGTTTTTTCAAGGTGGAAAGCGTGTCCGCGCCGATAGCGGACTGGGTTTTTACGGGCTTCGGGAACTACCGGAAACTCTTCACCACGCCGATTTTTCTCCAGTCGCTTAAAAACATCGGGCGGCTCTGGTTCGCGGGCGGGTGCGCGGTCATGTTTCTGGCGCTGGTGTTCGCAGGTTTTCTCACCGGGAAACGGCGGGGAACCAAGTTTTTCAGAAGCGTCATCTACCTCCCCAACGTGGTGAGCGCGGTGGCGATGGGAACGATGTGGATCAACTACGTCTACAATTCCGATTATGGGTTCCTGCACAACGTGCTTTCCACGCTGGGGCTCAAAGGGGCAGCCGCCACCCTGTGGACCGCGCCGGGCAACCTTTTCTGGAGTATGACCGCCGCCTACTGTTTCGGTATGGTCGGGTATCATATGCTGATCTTTATCAGCGGCATCGAACAGATCCCCAAAGACTACTACGAGGCCGCCTATCTTGAGGGGGCCAACGCGCTGCAACGGTTTTTCAAGGTAACGGTTCCCAATATGCGGGGCGTTATCCGCACCAATGTGGTCATGTGGACGGTGTTTACCGTCGGGTTCTTCGTGTGGGGCCAGTTGTTCAGTCCGGTAAACCTCTCCAACGACACGGTCGCCCCGATGAACTATATGTACGAGCTGGTTTTCGGCGCGTCTTCTTCCGCGATGACGGCCCGTGATTCGGGGGCGGGGGCGGCTATCGGTGTCATCCTCGCGTTAATCGTCGCGCTGGTCTTTTTGTCAACCAATTTCATCGTGAAACACGATGATGCGGAACTGTAAGGGGGCATTATGCTGAAAAAAACCTATCTGTCGTCCGGTATCGGCTCTGTCATTCTGGGAATATGGGTCTTGTTCACCTTTGTGCTCATCGGCTGGGTGTTTTTCGCGTCTCTTTCGACCTCAAGCGAGATATTTTCCGACCATATGTTCCGTTTTCAGAGCGGGTTGCACTTTGAAAACTACGTCAAGGCGTGGAAAACCCAGCGGGTCTCGGTGTTCTTCATGAATTCCCTGTTTTATACGCTGGTCTCCTGCACCGCGATCATCTTCATCGCCGCGCCGGCAGCCTACGCGCTTGCCCGCTTCCGTTTCCCCGGCAGCAGCCTCATCCAGAATATGTTCGCCGCCGCGCTGGGCATTCCGGTC
Organism: Spirochaetaceae bacterium; assembly: GCA_031257995.1. Taxonomy (GTDB): domain Bacteria; phylum Spirochaetota; class Spirochaetia; order Treponematales; family Breznakiellaceae; genus JAIRNN01. The sequence goes on from JAIRNN010000002.1 coordinate 3,955, forward strand.
ATCATGATCATCATGCCCCTCTTTGGCCTCGTGTCCGCGTTGCGCCTGACCAACAGCCGCGGGATGCTGATGTTTCTCTACACCGCGATGAACGTCCCGTTTAGCGTCTTCTATCTGCTGGCGTTTTTCCGCAACCTTAGCTTCACCTACGAGGAAGCCGCCGCGATTGACGGCTGTCCGCCGGTGAAGACCTTTTGGCGTATCATGCTCCCGTTGGTTCAGCCCGGCATCATCACCGTTTCCATCTTTAACTTCATCACCGTTTGGAACGAATACTTCATGTCGCTGATTTTCGCGAACAAAGCGGCCGTCCGTCCTGTGGCGGTGGGCCTTTACAACATGATCCAGTCCATGCGCTATACCGGCGACTGGGGCGGTATGTTCGCCAGCGTGGTCATCGTGTTCCTGCCGACCTTCATCCTCTACATTCTGCTCTCCGAGAAGATCATCGCGGGCGTTACCGCCGGAGCGATCAAAGGCTAGCCCCGCAGGGGCTTTCCTTGGGGGCGGCGCAGAGTGATAGCGCGGCGGCATCTCCCTACGGGAGAGAGAACGCCCGCTTCCCCCCGTAGGGGGACAGCCGTGCTCCCTTATCACGCCGGACTCTTGAAAGCCCCTGTGGGGCCCCGTAGGGGCTTTCCTTGGGGACGGCGCAGAGTGATAGCGCGGCGGCATCTCCCTACGGGAGAGGGAACGCCCCCGATTAAGAATACATTAAAGGGGGGAAGTCGCGGCTACTTCGTTGCCGAACCCCCTCGCTCCAGACTTGCTCCCTTTGTTCCGGTGGAGATTTGCATAGCAAAACTCCTTAAAGAATTGCGAAGGGCCTCCGGCCCGAAGCAATTCTTCCGCTACCCCCCTCAGCGGGGGCGCTGCCCCCGCAACGCCCCCGCAGCCCCGCAGGGCCCCGCAGGGGCTTTCCTTGGGGGCGGCGTAGAGTGATAGCGCGGCGGCATCTCCCTACGGGAGAGGGAACGCCCGCTTCCCCCCGTAGGGGGACAGCCGTGCTCCCTTATCACGCCGGACTCTTGAAAGCCCCTGCGGGGCTGGGAGGGCTCATGAAAGCCCCTGGGGGGCCCCGTAGGGGCTTTCCTTGGGGGCGGCGTAGAGTGATAGCGCGGCGGCATCTCCCTACGGGAGAGAGAACGCCCGCTTCCCCCCGTAGGGGGACAGCCCCCTATTGCCCAACGGAAGGGCTCTTGAAAGCCCCTGCGGGGCCCCCGTAGGGGGAACGCGCCGCCCATCCCCATTAAGCCGCCCCCAAGGAAACCCACCTAGTGGGGGGCCTTGCCGTGAGCCCGCATTTTTCTTATATTTGGAGCATATCTTAATGACAATAGGAGGTCATGTATGGCAGAATCTGTTGCCGATCCTTTTGAATTAAAGGAACACAACACGGATGTCTTCACTTACGAGAGCCACCTGAAGGGATCCGAGGGGCTTTTCATTGCGAGGACGAAGAACGACAAGACCCTCACGCTGAAAGACGTGTGCGTGTCGGCGAAGGAGCGGGGCGGCTTTACCGGCAGCCTCGAAGACTTGATCGAACACTCAGACATCATCATGCGCGAGGTGGTGAGCCGCGTGCGGGACGGCTACGGGGTCAACATGGCCGGCATCATCGAACTGCATCTCAATGTGGGCGGCACCTTGAAGGATCCCTACGACAAGCCGGACCCTGTCGAGAACAAGTTGAGTCTCCGCGTCCGCCGTCTCCACGGCGCGGCACGGCTTGTCCAGGGCATCCATGTGGTAAACTGGGGCTTGGCCCCGGCGTCTGCCCGTATCGACGAGCTCATCGACTCCGCGACCGGCGCGGTAAACGATGTGGTAACCCGGGGGAAGCCCGCGACGATCACCGGTAAGAACATAAGGATCGAGGGGACGAGCAAACCCGACGATGAGATCGGTGTCGGGTTTTACACTCCGGGGCCGCCGGAAACGACCGTCTGGATGATGGAACCGCTTGTCGTAAACGAAAAAAGCAGGATTGTCATCGTGGTTCCCCATTCGATCCCCGGCGAAGCATGGTATGTGAAGATACGCACCAGGTATTCGGGCGGCGGCGCGTTTCTCAAGGAGACCCGTGAAATCATAAGCGGCTTTACCGTACAGGCAGCGCCGCCCGCTAGAACGGATGATTCCAGCGGCCCGTCCCGCTGACAGGGATCGGTCGGCCCCGTCGAACGGGATCGGTCGGCCCCGCCATACGGGATCGGCCCGTCCCGCTATACGGGATCGGGCGGCCCCGCCATACGGGGTAGGCCGGCCCCGTTATATGGGATCGGTCGGCCCCGTCGCACGGGATCGGCCGGCCCCGTCATACGGGATCGGCCGGCCCCGCCATACGGGGTAGGCCGGCATAGACATCGGGTACTACAGTCTGGCCTTTACGGTTAATTAAAAAGGCCGGCAGATTGCGCCCCATAGTTATCATAGTAATCGGTAGACCCTCTTCGTCTGCCATGGAGGTTATTGAAATGGAGGTTATTGCATATGACAAGTGAAGCACGAGCGAGATTGCGCAAAAGCGTGTTACGGCTGCGGGGATCGCCGGTAGACGGCGCGAATCCCCAGCCGTTTTTTCGGGATACCGTCCCCGATCTCCCCGTTGCCCAAGGAGACGGCTTTCCCGAACGCGCCCGCGCTTCCTTTGGGAGGGAAACCGCCTTCCGCATCCTTCCTTATACACGGCAGGATCGCTACAGCCGTGTTTTGCAAGATATGGCGTTGCCCTCCATTGTTATGGAGAATGACGCTTTGCGGGCCGAATTTGTGCCGGCGCTGGGCGGGCGGCTCATGTCCCTCTTTGACAAAAAGGAGGGGCGGGACATTCTGTATCGCAACCCTGTTTTGAGGCCCGCCAACCTTGCCATTCGGGACGCCTGGTTTTCCGGGGGTATCGAGTGGAACATAGGCCGCCTGGGTCATTCGGTACACACCTGCTCGCCGGTCTTTGCCGGAACCTTCGTGGATCGGAAGGCGGGAGAGGAGACGGTGCTGCGCCTCTGGGAATTTGAACGTCAGACCCGGCTTTTCTGGCGGCTGGAATGTGTCTTGCCCGATGATTCTGACGCGCTCTATGTATATGTCAGGATAGAAAACCCGGATAGAGAAAAGAAGCCCCTCTACTGGTGGACCAATGCGGCGCTGCCTCAAACAATGGGGATGTCTCCGGGCAATTTTCCCGGGGCGCGTGTTTTGAGCGCCACAGACGAGGCGCTATACATCGTTCCCGGCACGGGCCCGGTCAAGACGATGGACGGCGGGCGGCTGCCAAAGCTCCCCGTTTTGCCGGGGGTGGATGCGAGTTACCCCATGGTCTCGGATTATGCCAACGAGTACTTTTTTCAGAACAGGGGGCCGTTTCCGTGGGAAAGTGTGGTGTACGAAGATGGTTACGCCTATGCGGAAGCCTCCACCGCGCCCCTTCTTTACCGGAAGATGTTCTGCTGGGGGACAGGCCGGGGCGGGCGGCGCTGGCAGGAGTTTCTGTCCTTGCCCGGAGAACAGTACTTGGAAGTCCAGGCGGGCCTTGCGCCGACCCAGCTCCACACGGCGGACATTGACGGCGGGGCTGTCGTGGACTGGATGCAGGCGTTCACCGCGTTGCGCGTGGACCCGAAACAGGCCCACCGCGGGGATTACCGCGCCGCGTCCGGTTATGTTGAAGGCATTGTGAAAGAGGCCATCCCTCCCGCTTCTCTGGAGGATGCCCTGCAAACGGCCCGGCTGCGTTCCGGCGTAAACGCGGCTATTCTTTCTTTGGGGAGTGGTTGGGGCGCGTTGGAACGGCAGCGGGTCGAAAGGGGCCCGTCCCCGGCGGACGGGGGCTTTCGGGACGGCATTCCCGACGGGCTTTCTTTTCCTGACGCATCTATCGGTGAGGAAGAGCGCCCCTGGGCAATGCTCCTCAGTACCGGATGTCTTCCCCCGCGTCCGGTTGAGGCCGGGCCCGGCAGCTTTGTAACGGACGCAATGTGGGAACCGTTGCTTCTGCAAAGCCGGGCAAACGCCGATACGGAACGGCATGACTGGCTTACTCCTTACCATTTGGGGGTCATTGCCTTTGAGCGCGGGGAAACCGAAAGGGCCGAAGGGTACTGGAACGCATCCATTGCCGCCCAGGAAAACGCCTGGTCTTACCGGAATCTTGCGGTTGCCGCGTTACGGCGGGCCGCGTCGGGGGACGGGATCGAAGCTGTGTCATGGTATAAAAAGGCGTTTGACCGGAAAGAGGGGAGACTGGATCCCTCGTTTGCGGAAGAGTATATCCCCTTCTTGATCGAACAAGGCAGGGTAGAAGAGGCTGCGGCTGCATTGGCGGCCTACGGTTTGGGGGACGCGGATTTACAGGGCCCCCTCCTTGATGCCGCCGCCCGTATCGCCTTTGCCCAAAAGGACGACATCCGGCTTGACAAGATCTTCTCGCGGGAACCTGCCCTTATTCGGGAAGGCAACACCACCCTGGTTGACCTGTGGACGGCGCGGGAAATCAGGCGGCTCACCGACCGGGGTGTGGACCCGGCCGCCGCCGAAGCGCGGGTACGGAAAGCCCTCGCCTCCGGCAAACTGGTTCCCCCACGGGAAATCGACTTCCGTATGTACACGAGGCCCGCGCATTGACGCGAATGAAGAGGAGGTCCACTTATCACAGGCTTCATTCCATTTAACCGCAGATGAAACGAACACAGGAGAAAGTTAAAGCAAAACGTCTGGTACAAAGTAGAGGTCAATATCCGCAGGCCGCTCTTCCGGTTGCCGTAGGCGGAGACGCTCTTCTTCCGCATGTTCCGCGAGGCAAAAAAGCGCTTCGGCTTCGAGATGCGCGGGCTCAGGCTTGAGGGGGGTGTGGCTCACGTTTTACATCAAGCCCGAAGACGGCTTTAAGCTGCCGCTGATAATGCAGTTGCTTAAACAAACGTTTTCCTTACGGTTCAACATAATCGTGGGGCGGAAGGGACACGTTTGGGGCGAGCGGTATGAGTCGGAGATCTTGGACGGAGAGCCGCCTGAGTGGGCGGAAGAGGCAAACTGGGCGGCGAAGTCGGCCAACACGTTGATACCGGGGGGCGATGGCCTACATCTTGAGTTGGGTCAGCATTAGGTCGCCCCGGATGACGATAACAACCCGTTTTTCGGCCCAAAACGCCGCCAAACCCGCATCTCCGAACGGCTAACCACCCCGGATCACGATCCAAAGGGGGTTCCAGACAGCCTCAATCACGTGGGCCAAAAATGGCCGCAAGAGCGGTCCCCACTCCCGCATAATGAAACCGTGGTTAAGGCCGGGGGCTTCCCCCTTCGGGGGAATGGATAATGGACAATTGAAAATGGATAATAGCGGGGTTTTAGGGTCGGAGACCGGGACTGCATCCTTTGGAGAGGGGGCAGCGTAAGACCCTACGCCGTGCTTGCAGAGCAAGCATTTGCGGGCGGCGGTCTGGAGCGAGGAGTCGGCAACTGCGTTGCCGCGACTTCCCCCTCCCAAAATACACCAATGTTATTTTCAGACCTAAAGGAGCGCAGATTTATTCAATCGAGAATAAATCAGCGCTGCTTTAACGTGGTATTTGCGCAGTGAAACGGGCAAATACATAGGGAAACACGGATTGGTGTCACATTAATCAGCGTTTCCCTAAAGCAGTATAGATGATACGGTGTCTTGGAGCGGGCGCTGTTTAGTTGACGGAATTCATTATCCACGTTCCATTTTCAATTCCCCGCAGGGGCTTCCCTGTCTTCCTTCCGGTAAAAGACCAGTGTTACGAGGATGCCTGAGCCGAGGAGGGCGATGTTGAGGGTGAAGGGGAGGATGCGGGAGATGCCGGAGAGGATGCCGCCGATCCAGCCGAAAGGGGCGGTTGCCAGCATGATGATCATGTGCTGAATGGCCATGACACGGGCGCGTTCGGCTTTGTTGACGTAGAGGGCGACGACCGACTCGGCGAGCATCATGAGGCTGCCGTTGCCGAAGCCGTCAAAGAGGAGGGACACGCAGAGCACGGCGTAGGTGGCGAGGCCGAGGCCGCCCGGCGTTGCGATGAGGAGGGCCTGTCCGGCGATGTAGGCCGTGAACCCGATTACCAGGGGCCGTTTCAGGCGGACCGCGCCGGTGATGTGCGGTATGACGGTGAACAGAAAGATGATCGCCAGTATCGAGCGGAACATGGGGAATAGCGGGAGCAGCGCATCGGGGACGAGAAGCCGTTTGCTGGCGATGACTTGCCAGAAGGTAATGTTTACCATGTTGACCGCGCCGACGAGGGCCGCGATGACGAGCGAAAAGCGGGTGCCGCGCGACCGCCCGATGATCCGCAATACGCCGCCGTAGCCGGAAAGGAGGGCCGCGATCCTTTTGCCTTTCGTCTCCCGTTTGCGGACGATGCCGGCGCCCGTTTCCCGCGAGAACGTGTAGAGCAACGCGATTTTCACCGTCATCACGACAAAGGCGTTGGCGTAGAGGATACGCACGGCGGGTACCAGCGAGAGGCGCGATACGAGGATGGACGCGATGGGCGCAAAGAGGGCGGAGAGCTGTCCGCAGATGATGACCAGCGAATAGATCTTCGTGATCTCCGCTTTTTCCGCATCCTCGACGAGGAGGCAGTCCCACGAGTTTTGCGTGATCTTCATCATGCCGTTGACCAGCGCCGCGCCCAGAAAGAACCAAAAGTCCCGCGCCAGAAACCAGATGACGCAGGGGACGCACCACGCGAAAAAATCGAACACCGCCGTCGTGAGCCGCCGCCCCAGTTTGTCCGTGATCACGCCCCCCAGCAGCCCGAAAACCACCTGCGAAAGCATATACACCGTCGTCACAAACCCGATGTCCGCGTCGTGCAGCCCCAGCGCGAGCATATACACCGAAGCGTAGGGCAGACAGAGGTTCATCGAAAGCCCCCACAACGGCTCGGTAAACACACAGGCGCGCGGATTACCGCGAAGCCCGCGCAACGTCTCAATCAGAGGATTCTTCATTTTCACGCTGCCTTGCTTATTTCTCCCGTTTTGTGGGGGAAGTCGAGGCAACGATGTTGCCGTAGCAATTTGCCGATTCCCCTGCCTCCTGTCCGCTCTCCGGTCGATGTGTTCACGCCAAAAGGCGCGCTCACAAATGCTTGCTCCGCTCTTCCCGCCCTCCGTTTATCCGGCGCCCCCCTCAGCGGGTGGCTCGCCCCCCGTAACACCTCCCCGGCTTTCATCACGGCATTAATCACAGCCTTTCACAGGGAACCACAGATGAACACGATAAGCACGGATGAAGCGGATTGGGCGATGAAAAATCAGCGTACATCGTTCCGGCTGTTTGCGACGTTTTGCCAAATGCGAATAAGGGCTTTGCGCAGCATCGTTCCGCAGGAACGCGACCAGGGCTGGCAAAATGTGCCGGAACAACGGCGTGGGAATGAACGCCCGCGAAGTTGGCGCGTAGCGAGGCCAAAGCAAAACCGTAGTCCGAGCCGCCAATTGGCGGCGAAGCGTAAACGGCCCTGTTATGCGACATTTTTTTGCCTTAAATAATATTTTCGATTTATTATTACTATTGTAATCGCTATTACCAATGTAGTAACTGCTCCCAATAACATTATTTTTGTTTCTGTAAAACGTGTCCCAAAAAATATCTGGAACCCTATGTTAGATGAGGCATGAAGCGCCGTTGATATGATTATATTGTTGCTTGTATCTTTTAATATCAGAGCCATTACTATTGAAAAAGAAACGAGCCTCAATACCGTTATTGACATGAATAGT
>JAIRNN010000056.1 GCA_031257995.1 Spirochaetaceae bacterium
TTGTCTATCGCCGCCCAGTCCGTCTCTTCCGCCCGTTCCGGCGGCTCCCCGTCCAAGATCTCCGACTCGTACCGTTCACCCCAAAGATGCCCCTTCCTTCCAGTGAGGATGTTGAACCGTAAGGAAAACGTTTGTTTCAGCAACTGCATTATCAGCGGCAGCTTAAAGCCGTCTTCGGGCTTGATGTAGAACGTGAGCCACGCCCCCTCAAGCCGGAGACAGCGCATCTCGAAGCCGTAACGCGCTTTTGTTTCGAGGAGCACGTGGTGGAACAGCACGACGGCCATCGGCAGCCGGAACAGGGGCTCGCCGATATTGACCTCTGTCCCCACTTTGTACCAAGCATTCTGTTTTAACTTTCTTGGTGTATTCATATACAATTCTCCTTACTGTATATATGGCGTTGAGGTGTGGTTTTGCTTTAGTTTGAGGGAGAAAAAAAGCGCGAAAAAGTGAAAAAAGATAAAAATCACGTTTAACCACAGATGGTACCGAAAGGCAGTACTGGTTTTTCGTTCCAAGCCCTTTAATCTGTGCCCTCTGTAGACAAGAATTCTTAAGTTGTTGACCGTGAGATACTTTCCTCTCCTTTCCCCTCTTTTTCGAGTGATCTTGAAACAAGCGCGGTTACAAAAATAAACTGCGGCTTAAACAATAAGTAAACTTTTCGTTATATTTCTCATTTTGCTTGCAAAACGGGACTAATGCGGGTAAACTGAAAGCGATGCAGGGAAATATCCTTATCATAGAAGATGTCGCGGAAATGGCCGGACTCATTGAGCTCTACCTCGTCAAAGAAGGATTTGAGGTACAGAAGGCGGAGTCGGCGGAGTCGGCCTTCGCGTTGTTGAAGGCATGGAAGGCGGATCTCGTTATTCTGGATTTAAACCTGCCGGGTATGGACGGATTCGAGTTTCTGTCCGTATTCCGCCGCGAGTCCCGCGTTCCCGTGGTGATTGTCTCGGCGCGGGATGCCGATGAAGACCTGATCGCCGGTCTGGGCGGCGGCGCGGACGAGTTTGTGACGAAGCCTTTCTCGCCCAAGGCGCTCTCGGCGCGGGTGCGGGCGCTGCTCCGCCGGACAAGGATGCCGCAGGATGCGGACGAGGGACGGGTGTTCCGTTTCGGGCCTTACACGCTCGATTTCGAGGCGTGTTTATTGAAGAAAGACGGCGCAAAGGTCCCGCTCACGGCGAAGGAGTTTGAGCTTCTGTCCTACCTTGCCGAACACGCCGGGAAGCCCTCGACCCCGGAGGACATCTACAACAAGGTCTGGAAGGGGCTTTACGGCGACATCACGACGGTCGCGGTGCATATCCAGCGGCTGCGGAAGAAGATCGAGGCGGACACGGCCAACCCGCAGTATATCCAGACGATGCACGGGCTGGGTTATCTTTTGAAAAACGATGAAAAAAACGATGGATAGAGCGCTTCTATACCGAGAATACCCTATAAGACAGCCGCTATCCCCCCATCACGCCGCAGCCGAGGGAAGCTGTACTGGTAAGCACACGCGCGGGCCGGGGCTATGAAGATCAAGACGCAGTTCCATCTGCTGATCGCGGGCATTATTCTGCTGCCGATTCTCACCATCGCGGCGCAGATTATTTTCAGGCGGCTTGACGCGGAACGGCAGCCCCAGCCGACTATCCCCCTTTATGAAGATATTGAGCAGCTTGAGGGGGCTCTGAGCCGAAAGGACTGGAGAGAGGTTTCGCGGTTCATCCGGCAGCAACGGGAAGGCACCGACATCGCCGTTTTTTCAGACGATTTGCGCGTTATCTATTCGACAATTCCCGAATTCGGCGCGGGAGAGCCGGTTACACGGGGACAAATATTCAGGCTGTTGAAACTGAAAAACACGCGCTACGGCTGGAACTTCGAAACACCGCCCTGGCTTACCGACGGGAAAATATTTATCCTTTCGAAGATCGACCGCGCTCCCCCGCCGCCTGATCCCCTGATGCGCGAAAGGGGAATGCTGCCCAATATGCAGGGACGGCGGCATAGTATGATCAACCGGCCCAATCAGCCGAATCCGATGGTGTTCCTGACGAGTTGGCTCCTCTTGGTTACTGCGCTGGTCATCGTGTTCGCGCTTGTGATGTCGCTTGTCATCGCTCTATCACCCAGTCCGTACTGGTCATTGAGGAGGTAACGCGGCGGATCGCGGCGGGGGAACTTGATGCGGATGTTACTGTTTCCACGTCGAAACTGTTCCGTTCCGGCAACGAGATCACATCCCTCGCCGCCTCGCTCAACCGGATGCGGCTCGCGCTGAAAGAGGAGGAACGGCGGCGGGCCCGCTTCATCATGGGCATCACCCACGACCTGAAAACGCCGCTCGCCCTCATCAAGGGCTACACCGAGGCCATCGCGGACGGGATGACAAGCGACCCGGCGGCGCTGAAACAGTCGCTGGCCATCATTGCCGGAAAGTCGGACCAACTGGAAACGATGATCAACGATCTGCTCAGCTTCATCAAGATCGACACCGGCGAATGGCGGGGCGCGCTTACTTCCGTTAACCTGACCGCCTTCCTCTGTGACTATGCGGAACGGATCAAAAGCGATGCCGAGCTGCTCCGCCATGTCTTTGAAAGCGACATCCGGCTGCCGCCCGACACCCAAGTCCCGATGGACACGGCCCTCGTCGTCCGGGCGCTCGAAAACCTCATCGGCAACGCGATCCGTTACACCCCGGAAGGCGGCCTCGTCCGTCTTTCCGCATGGCTGGAACCGGACGAATTGGCAAAACCCGCCCCGCCGCCTTCCCGCATCGTGATCGAAGTGCGCGACAACGGCCCCGGCATCGGGGCGGACGACCTGCCCCATGTGTTCGAGACCTTCTACCGGGGCACCTCCTCCCGCCGCGAGCAAGGCATGGGACTCGGCCTCAGCGTGGTAAAAGGCGTTGTCGAAACACACGGCTGGACCATCTCCGTCCATTCCCGCGAAAACGGCTCAGGCGGCGCCGCGTTCCGCATCGGCATTCCCCCCGTCTCCTCTCTCCCTTCAGGGGAATGAAAATGGATAAGGAAAAATGACAGGAATGAAACACGTGGCTGCCGTGCGTCAAACCGCCTGCTTCGGCCAACGTTGTCCCCCTGTTACGGCCTTGCTGCCGTCCGTTTACCAGACGGGTTTATAGAACCACGAACCGCACGAACAGCACGAACGTGTGGTTTGGACTGGTTCCCGTCGGGTGGACAATAGGTTAAGCCACTTTTTCCAAAGTTACCATTACCGGCGCCAGACAGTCAAGCGCCGAATGGCGGCGTATCCGGTTGTAGTATGCCTCGATGTACTGAAATACCGAAGCCCGTACCGCCGCCGCAGGCCGCCTGCCGTCCAGGGTTTCCCGTTCCCGCTGCAGCGTCCTGAAAAAACGCTCCGCGCGCGCGTTGTCCCGGCAGTTCCCCTTCCGGCTCACGCTCTGCCTCGCTTGAGGGCGCCGCCCCTTCAGGGTTTCCCGGAACAGGGCCGGGCAATACTGTACCCCGGCCGGAATGAAAGAGCGGGCCGGGACGCGGCTTCCGGTTCCCGGCGGCCGTCTCCAGCGCCTTTACCGCCGTTTCTTCCGCGCCCGCC
>JAIRNN010000213.1 GCA_031257995.1 Spirochaetaceae bacterium
ATCGACGCGATTCTCGGCGTTGAAGTCAATCCCATTGACGCGCTCAAGGTCGTGCTTGACACCGATTTCGACACCCGGAAATTCGAGGATCACGCGAAAATCGGTTCCAGCCGCATCGGGCTGAAAGGCGAATACACCGCCGGCCCGCTCACCGCGCACCTCCAGGGCGACGCCAGGATCCAGAACGAAAAGTACGCGGACCTGCTGGAGGATATTGGCAAAGCCGAAGCCGACAGCCGCCTCAAGGCTGTGGCTGCCGGCTTCCAGGTGACAAACAAGACTTCTCGCGGCGAGGCCAAAACACCGACGGACCATGCCAAAATCTATTATGCGGACTATGTTCCCGTGGGAAACCCCGGCGACCTGTCCCTCGCGTTCCGTATCGGCGCCGACTACAAGGTGAACGACACTATCGGGGTATATCTCCAGATCGGCTCCGAAAACATCCTGTGGTTCAAGGGCGATGTCGACCTGAAAAAATCCGGGGAGTATGTCGCTGAAGAGGAGGCAAAAGTAGATCCCAACTATGACGCGATGTGGAAATACCAGATGCCGGGCGCGGGCCTCTATGCCAAGCTGGGCGGAAAGATCACTTTCGGCACCAGCAGCATCGAGATATTTGACAAGATCAACCGGATCGGCGCGGGGGATTTGGAGAAACAGAACGCCACTGACAAGACAAAGTACGATTCGTACAGCCCCATTACCAACCAGTTCCAGGTTGATTTCAACTGGGTGTTCTAGCGGCTCGGCGTAAACGCCTGTCGAGAAGCAAAACCCCCGCCTTCGGGCGGGGGTTTTTTGTTGGGACAGCCCCCCCGGCGCGGAAAAGGGGGGCGAGCCAGCCTAGATGCGGGCCTACATTCAACCTGGGTGTAAGCCTGCGTCCAGCCTGGGTGTAGACCTGCGTCTAGCCTGGGCGCAAACTTGCGCCCATATATTTAGTATGGGTCGTTTTGACCACCACTACCAGTGGTATGCGCCCGTGATTAAAGCCTGTGATGAAGGCGGGGGTGTCCTGTCCCCAGAATGGGGACTGCGCCGCCCTCTCCCATCACGCCGCCCCCAAGGAAAGCCCCTGCGGGGCCGGATGGGGGCGTTGCGGGGGCGGGCCCCCGCTGAGGGGGATAGCGTAAGACCAAACGGAGGGAGGTGCGGACACGCCTTTAGGCGTGGGCGTATCGACCGGAGCGCGTGTCTGGAGCAAAGGGGGAGACTTCCCCCTCTTATATTCAACTCGAGCGGGATGCTAGGCGCGGCGGGTCTGAAATTTGGTCGAAATCGTTAAAATAGCAAAAGATCATCGGCTTTTATGAAAATTCCATTGACATGAGGGTATGCCGATGTTATACTCATATGCTATGAGAGCGGTAATATCACTTCCGGATATATATGAAAAGGTGGAGCAAACCGAGTTTGAACCCTATTTAACGGTGATGCTTGAGCCGCCGACGTTAAGGAGTTTTCCATGAGCGAATCTACTGGAACGACGGATACTGCCCAAAACGCGGAAAAATCTTTTTTTCATAACATCCCAACGAAAATTACAATGTCGTTTTTCCTCGCCATTACGGCCGGTATTGCGGCGGCGATTTCCGATACGGCCAAGAATTTCCTGCTCGAACTTCTCTGGCAATTGCCGATACGGGAGGTGTCTGCCGCGTCCGCAGGTCTCATTCTTGTCCGGGTCGTGCGCTCCGCGATCCCTGCTGTGGCGAGTAAGATCGCCGAAAAAAGAGTGCAAAAACAAAGGAAACAATCAAAAATACTGTGCCGATAAAGGAAAGAATCAAAAATAATTTTCCGAAAATTGTCAGGCATGCCGGCGAATTCGGTGTTGTCGGTTTGGTGATTGCCGGTATTGCATTTTTCGTAACCGCCAACGCCCCGTTAAAAAAATTACTATGGATGACAACGGGATAAAGAAGTCTATAACGATAACCAGGGATATATCCGGCATAGCATTACGTATTGAATACGACCCATTGAAAAACAATCCCAAAAGGGCTTCATTTGAAATGCGCCGATCCTCCCCGAAAGCGGATGACAAAGCCCCGCTGGACATCATTGGCCTTACAAAGGATACTGTCGGCAATCCGGGAAAGTTTTATTTTCTTCGACAGGGCAGTTTCAATGTGCCGGGGCCGTTTTGGGCCGGTGACAAGCTGACGTTTAACACATTGCACGAGGCAGAGGTTCAGGGAACAATAAACTTTGAGTTTCGAGAAGCCCGCAAAGTGGAAACACCGTTAGAATTTGAGGGGAGCATCATTTTTGAGCCAAAAAAGGGAGACAAAACGGGAACCTTGTCGGACTTTGAAGGAAAAATAATGCTTAAACCTTTGGAACCAATAGAAGAAGTGGAAACACCAACAGAAGAACCGACAATACCAACAGAAGGATCGGACATACCAACAGAAGGAGAGGGAGCATGAAACAGACGGCATTCGCCGTTGTGATGCTGGCGGCGGCGTGGCGCCTGTTTGCCCAGCAGGGTGGCAGACAGCAGTTCGATTTGTCAGACGGCGGCCGATTGTACCGGGGGAAGGACACGTTATCCTTGGATGTTACCTTTGATGGTAAGGCACTGGTGATGTCGGGTACGGCAAGCGGGGTAACGAGGGGCGGCGGGGGTTACATCATCGCGCGCTTCTTGAAAAAACTGAAATTCAGCGGCTCCAAAAAACTTTTCATGCGTGTATCCGGCATCAGCGGGGAGGACGACCGGTTTAATATGTATAAGTTGCTCAAGCTGGAACTAAACGGAATAGCGCAGAGAACCGTTACGCCGGCAATGAGGAACAAGAATGATCCCGATTACATCAACGCGCGGAACAAAGAGGCGGAATTTGATATATCGGGGATGCGGTTCATCAGAAGCATCAATCTGGTGTTCTACGACTGCGCGATGAAGAAGGTAAAAATCGAAGTTTTTTACGAGTGAACGGGGAAAACACCTCATAATGTGAGGGAAAATAGTTGCGTTTGGGGAAATACCCAAAGAAGGAGCGAAAATGAAACGGATGACATTCACTTTAGTGATGCTGGCAGCGGCGTGGCGCCTGTTTGCCCAGCAAGACGGCAGACAGATGTTCGATTTGTCTGGCGGCGAGCGGTACCGGGACGATTCATCGACACTGGACTTTACTGTTGAGGGCAATGCCCTGGTGGTGTCGGGTACGGCAAGCGGAAAAGCCGGGGGCGGTTACATCATCACGTCCAGTGATGATATGCAATTCAGCGGCTACCAAAAACTTTTCATAAGGGTATCCGGCATCAGCGAGTACGACAGGTACAACGGGAAAAAGTTGCTCAAACTGGAACTAAACGGAATAGCGCAGAGAACCGTTACGCCGGCAATGAGGAACAAGAATGATCCCAATTACATCAACGCGCAGAACGAAGAGGCGGTCTTTGACATATCGAAGGTGAAGAACATCAAAAGTATCAACCTGGTGTTCTATGACTGCGCTATGAACAGTGTAAGAATCGAAGTGTTTTACGAGTAGGCCCGAACTGGCGTCCGGAATGAGGATCGGATTCTACGAAAGCCGTTAACCCCACCCGCGCAAGAATTGTTACGGAAGCCTCTTTATATACTAGACTTGTTTAACAACCCGGTTGGTTGCCGCGGACTAAAGTCCGTTTCAAGTCTTGCGGTTTTTCAGGCTAAAGCCGGGCTAAAGCCGGGCTAAAGCCGGGCTAAAGCCGGGCTAAAGCCGGGCTAAAGCCTTACAAAACCGCATTTCTTAGCGGAAGTTGGCCAAACTATGTTTGGCATATAGAAACTTGAGGTTTCTAAACAACTCTATTATTCGAAATGGCGTTTGGTATCAATTCAAGCGATATAAAAATTATGTAACTATTCATTCGCATGGAAAATCAGGAAGAAAAACCACGGAAAACGCAGAAAAGACGCTGAAAAGCAGAATTACAGGGTGAAAATTCCGCAAGATTCCGTGCCTTCCGCGGTTAATTCTTTGGTTTTCATTGATCGACTGAATAGTTACAAAATTATCAAGAATGATATAAAAAAGAAATTGGAAAATTATTTATTATTTAGGCATTTTATAAGACATTCATATAGTTCAGAATTAGACGGGAATGAAATGGGTCCGCTGATAAAAGACATTGAAGATGTATGGAAAATTATCAAATTTGATTTTGAAGCATTTATAAAGAATAATTGAAATGTCCCTATTGCACATGGCCTCCCTGTTTACGCCGCCTCTCCGCCAGCCAACAAAAAAGCCCCGCCCGCTCGCGCGGATGGGGCTTTCACTCCTGCTTAGCTTTTCGTGAGGCTACCCTACACGACTAGAAACTCCAGTTGAAGTCAACCTGGAACTGGTTGGCGATGGGGCTCACATCGTCATTCTTAGCATTCTTCCATGATACCGCGCCGATCTTGTTGATCTTGTCGAATATCTCGATGCTGCTGGAACCGAGGGTGATCTTGATGCCCGGTTTGATGTAGAGGCCCGCGCCCGCAATATACGGATCGGCGCCGTCCTTTTCCTGTCCCGCGAACCATGCCACATTATCGGAACCGATCTGGATATAGGCGTTGATCGGGTCGGTTATCTTGTAATCGGCGCCGATACGGAACGCGACTATCGGATCGCCCAACGCTTCAACAGGGACATTCGTCCGCTCATAGTCAGAGGACACAATAGTCGTCCAAACATCGTTTATGTTTTCCAGCTTGCCTTTGTGTGCGCCGTCCGATTCGGGGGCCTCGTTCTGCACGGTGAAGTCGCCCTGGAGGTGGGCGGACAGTTTTCCGGCGGTGAATATGCCTTTCAGTCCAAAGCGGCTGTAGCCGATTTTTCCCTGCTTCGCGTATTTCCGGGTGTCGAACCTGCCGTCAACCACGACCTTGAGCGCGTCAATCGGGTTTACTTCGATACCGACAATCGCGTCAAACCACGGGTCATAGCCGGGGATCGCCGGGGATCCTGCTATTAACTCCCACGTATCTACAGTACTGGGGTCATCATCATCATCTTTCCAGCCGTACGAATCTTCCCCGGCGGCAACGTCATCAGTACCCGGCTTGAGAGCCACACCCAGTGCCGCGCTGATCAAAGAAGACTTGTACAGGCCGCCGACCACCCAGCCGCCGAACGCGTGGTCAATGGTGAGCGCTTCCTTCACCACCAGCCCGCCGCCGAAGGACAGGCCGTCCACGATTTTGAACTCGGCGCGGACACCCGTGATCGCGTCAACGCTGGGGTCAAACACGTTGGCGCCGAGCTTGCCCAGACCCCACAGGTCGTCCCCGATAACCCCGCCGGAAAGCACGATCTTCGAATCAAGCAGGTTTGCCCAGCCGTAGGCGTACTTCGTGGTGAAAGGCGCCGTCGTGTCGCCGCCGAAGCTCAGGGACTGGAACCGGATCTTCGCGCCGCCCCAGTCGCCCGAGTAGGTAACCGTCAGACGGGTACGGAAATCCTTGTCCGCGTCGTTGTTAAACCCGCGCACCTTGGTGTCGTACGCGGTGTCCTCGTTGCCGTCGTCGACAGAGTCCGCCCTGATACCGGTCTTCACCTCGCCCGCGATCGTCAGTCCGTTACCCACATCCAAAGCGAACACCGAGCCCGCCACGAAACCGAGAGTTAGGAGAAAAACTAAAACTTTTTGGGGAGGTTTCCGCCGTGCCGCGTTCAGTTTACCGGGCGGGCGGCGGGGTGTCAACGCAGGCGGGAATCAGGCTGATTGTGGATG
>JAIRNN010000295.1 GCA_031257995.1 Spirochaetaceae bacterium
GTGGAACACCATACGGAACGAAAAGGCACGGACCATAGACTGGCGTTTTACTGCCGCCGATGCCCGGATAAAGCTTAAGAGACTTTATCCACAGTCCCATAGTTGACTGCCTGCTAGCCTGATTGTGTCCCTTGACGAGGGGGCTGTCCCCTGTGGAGCCGGAGTGTCCTGTCTCCAGAGGAGCCCCGCCGTCTATTCCCTTACGCCGCTACCAAGAAAAGCCCCTGTGGTATCGGAGCGGATTTTCTGGAGAAGAGCCGATTGCTTTTGACGCGCGGCTTCGCTCACCGTTTTGAGGTAGACGGGGTCGTCCTCGATGAAGTCCACGTAGCCCTCGCGTACCCCGGCGTATTCGGCGCGGCCAAATGGCAGGGTGCCATCGAGGAACGCGAGCGTCTTTTCCCGCGCCGCCTTGTCCTGATTGATGACGGCGCTTCCAACCACCACGCCCTCTTTCAGCGCGTAGCCGTTGATGTCGAACCAGACGACCTTCGCGCCCTTTTCAGCGGCGGTCTGCAACACGCCCTCGTTCGCGCCGCCCGCAATCGCGAGAATGACTCTCGCGCCGCCGTTTATCATGTCTTGGGCGAGGTCGGCGGCCTTTTGCGCGTCAAACCAGTTACCCAGAACCCGAAAATCGACCGAGTAACCCACGTTCACCGCCTTTGCGCCCTCAAGATACGCGGGAAGGATCACATTGTTCATCGCCGGATACTCCTGCCCGGCAACAAGGCCGAGTCTCTTTTGCCCGCTTGCCCCGCCCAGCTCCTCACTGACCAGCGCGGCGATGTACCCGGCCATATAGCCCTGCTCGCGCTGATTGTAGCGCAACGTATAGACCGACGGATTGCCGGACAACTCGCCGTCAAACAGGATAAACTTCTGCGCGGGAAACTTTTCCAGCACATCGGCGGCAATCGCGGGCAGGGACGGATTCGACGAGATAATCACATCGTACTGCCCCGACGCGGCAAGCGCCGTCACCTCGTCTTCCCATGACGCCTGGTTATAGCCGCCCTCAATGACGTTGAGCGCGACCGGCTTACCCTGCGCCGTCTGCCACTCGGCGACCGCCTCCTCGACACCGGAAGCCAGCATATCATAAATCGCCGACCCTGCCCGCACACCGGGAATAAACACCGCGATACGAACACCATTCTCGCTCTTTTTGCACGCCCCAAACAAAAGAGCCGCCAAAACCAGCGCCGCCGCGAAAGCCTTTCTCATGACCCCTCCGTCTCCGTAATCTCTACACGAGTCTCCATAGAGTAAAATGGTTTTACGCGCGCATCGTTTTGTGCGCGTCTTCCCCGCATTATGACCATAGACAAGAATATAGTGCTTCTGCCAAGAAAATATAAGGTGGGTGGGGGAAGTCGCGGCTACTTCGTTGCCGACCCCTCGCTCCAGCCCGCCGTCCGCAAGCGGGCTTAGGGTCTTACGCTACCCCCTCTGCGGGAGCGCGGCCCCCGCAACGCCCCGCATTAACCACGGGGCCATATGGCTATGGCGGCGTTACCGGAGGAGAGCATGGCAGAAGGCGGCGGCTTCGTATTCGGACTGGGCGTCCATCGTAAAGCGGGCGGTCTGCGCGGGGGACAAGGTTGCGGTTGCGGTAAGCCATCGGGTTGCGCCTTCTCCCAGCGGCGGCCGATGGCCGGGATTAAAACCCTCTTGAAGATCGTGAAAGCCGGGACGGATACCGAGGATGTTTGCCCAGCGCCACCAGAAATGGATAAGAATTGGGCGTATTCGGGTGAGGGAGGCGTTTTCGAGCGCATTAAGGCTTTCTTCCGCCATCTGGAGGGCTTCGTCGAAGCTGCCGCCTAAGCCGGTCAGTATGGTCTTGGCGATCTCGTCGGCGGTTATCGTCCGTTCGTACATTTCGCGGAGGCCGGGCCGCCAGTTTAGACAGTCGAAGTCGGTTACTTTGTTGGTATCGCGCACCGGGTCGTGGTAGAGGTAGAGAACGCCCGAGTTGAACGGGGAGACGTAGGCACGGAGCTTGCTCTTGGCCCCACCGTAGACTGCGGCGCGGAGAATACCGTCTTCGCGGGTGAGGAAAAAGCCTTCACGGGCGTTTTCCCCGAACGGGCGGACGCGCAGGACAAGCGCAGTGAGGATACGGTTCCGGTTCACGGTGTTACCAAAAGCGTATCGAAATGCCGCACCGCAATGACGGCATTCACGACGGCATCGGCGAATACGGCGGAAACACTCCCGGACACATCGTGCGGTGTATAGAAAAAAGCCGCCGTCTCGCCGCGCCCCGGGCAACTCTGCTTCATACGGTCATTATAGCACACGTAGCGAGAATGGAGAATGAGCAGCGAGCAATGAAAGCAATCGCACAAGAGCTATTAACTGGCCTTGACAAAAATCGCGAATGGCTCTATACTAGAAAAAATCTCATTTAAGAACGTGGAGGACTTTATGAACGGTTTAGTGTTGCTCGTTATTGCGGCGGTGGCGCTGTCGCTGGCGTATGTGTTGTATGGCCGCTATCTGGCGAAGAAGTGGGGGATTGACCCCAAGCGGAAGACACCGGCGGTCGAGTTTGAGGACGGGGTCGATTATGTGCCGGCCAAGCCCAGCGTTGTGTTTGGGCACGAGTTTGCTTCGATCGCAGGCGCGGGGCCGATTAACGGGCCTATTCAGGCGGCGATGTTCGGGTGGCTGCCCGTGTTGTTATGGATTCTGATCGGCGGGGTGTTTATCGGCGCGGTGCAGGATTTTGCCGCGATCTACGCCTCGGTGAAGAACAAGGGCAAGACCATCGGCTACATCATCGAGAGCTATATCGGCAAGACCGGGAAGCGGCTGTTTCTCGCGTTCGTGTGGCTTTTTTCCATATTAGTGGTCGCCGCATTCGCCGACATCGTTGCGGGGACATTTATGGGCATTGCCGCCAACGGCGCCCGGATAGATGCCAACGCCTCGGTCGCCACAACGTCCATTCTTTTTATCGCGGCCGCCGTGGGGCTTGGGTTCTTCATTAGGAAGGCGCAACCGTCCGGCCTCATATCCGGCATTGTCGCGGTGATCGTACTCATCGTCTGTATCGCGTTGGGGTTGTTTTTTCCGGTTTACGCCGGGAAAACCCTCTGGCTCTATCTGGTGTTCGCCTATATCTTCATCGCATCGATTACGCCGGTGTGGGCGCTGCTCCAGCCCCGCGATTACCTTAACGCCTTTTTGCTCGTAGCGATGATCGTAGCGGCGTTTATCGGCGTGGTGTTTACCGCGCCCGCCATCAATATTCCGGCGTTTACGGGGTTCGTTGCGCCCAACGGCAGCCTCCTCTTTCCCATCCTGTTTGTAACGGTCGCCTGCGGCGCGGTCTCCGGGTTTCACAGCCTCGTCGCGTCGGGCACAGCCTCCAAGCAGATCTCCAACGAAACGCATATGCTGCCGATCAGCTTTGGCGCGATGCTGGTCGAGTGTCTCCTCGCCGTGCTTGCCCTGATCACGGTCGGCGCGCTCACCGTCGGGGGAAAACTCCCTGAGGGGATTTCTACGCCGCCCCAGATCTTCGCCGCCGCCGTCGCGGGTTTCTTGACCCAACTCGGCCTCCCGGAAAACGTGATATTCACGCTCATCACGCTGTCGGTATCGGCGTTCGCGCTCACCTCGCTTGATTCGGTCGCCCGTGTGGGCCGCCTCGCCTTTCAGGAACTCTTTACCGAGGACCTTGCCTCCGGGAAAAAGCCCGTCCCAGCCGCCGCCTTCCTCGCCAACAAGTATGTCGCGACAGTCGCTACGCTGATTCTGGGCTACCTCCTCGCCATCTTGGGTTACCAGAACATCTGGCCGCTCTTCGGTTCGGCCAACCAGCTTCTTGCCGCGCTCGCCCTCATCTCGTGCGCCGTATTCCTCAAAAAAACCAACCGCAAAGGCTGGATGCTGTACGCGCCGATGTTCTTCATGCTCGCCGTTACGTTCACCGCGCTCATCTTCACGATCGTCCAACTGGGTGGCCTCATATCCGGCGGCGCCTTCGTCATCGGCAAACACGCCCTCCAGCTCATCTTCGCGATCCTGCTCCTCGCCCTCGGTGTGATGGTAGCCGTCCAAGGCGTGCAAAAACTCACCGAGAAGAAAGCGTAAGGCGGGAAAAATAATGGAGAAGGAAGTCTCCCCTTCGATCCAGCCATCGCAAAACCGCCTAAGCACGACGCGCTTAGGCGGTTTTGCGCCGTCTTTCGCTATCCCCCTCTGCGGGGCGCCCAATGCCGTGCGCGAAACGGGCACAACCATAGTTGTGCTTGGCGCGTTTCTGACATTCCTGCGGCACGGTGTGGGCCCCTATGAATGTTTTACCGCAAGTAAATACAACAGGGCCCCGGGAGTCTCCCGCAGGCGTTATGGACACCCCGCCCCCGGCCTAAATCACGGGCTTCATCCCAAAAAACCACAGATGGCGCCTGGCAATACGGACAACACGGATACACACAGATTTTTCACCCCACGCTTCTCTTTATCCGTGCCGCCATATGGCGGCCACGGTTGAGATGAGGGCAGACCTCCCCTCACGTCCCTCTCTGGCAGAGAGTTTTCAGGCTTGCTGGAATCCCTTTTTGGCCGTGATCCGGAGCGGTTAGCCAGGCGGAGGCGGGGGTTTGGGGGCCTTTTTGACCGAAACCACGGTCGTCAGTGTCAACCCATACCGTCGAAGGCTGTCCCAAGTCAAGGTGTAGGCACCCGCCGCCGGAATCGGCCTTCCCGCCGCCTTTTTCACCAGTCCCCAGATCACCCCCTTAGCCCGCTTAGGCGGCTCCCCCTCCAAGATCACCGACCAGTACCGTTCCCCCCAGATGTGCCCCGCCCGCCCCGTCACCCAGTTGAAGCGGGCCGAGAACGTCTGCTTCAAAAACTGCATTATCTTTGGCAGCTGCAAGCCGTCCGTGGGCTTGATGTAGAACGTGAGCTGCGCCCCGTCGAGCTTCAGCCCGCGCATCTCGAAGCCGAACCGCTTGCACGTTTCGAGCAACACGCGGCAGAGCAGCGTTTTGGCCCAGGGCAGCCGGAACAAAGGTTCGCCTGAATTGAACATCGTTTCCACTTTGTACCAGACATTTTGAGCAAGTTTACGGTTTTTTCTCATAATGATTTCTCCATCTATATAGAGGCGTTGAGTACCCGTTTTGCTTTAATCCGGCGCGAAAAAAGCGTGAAAAAGATGAAGAAAATGACGGTTTGCTCAATTATCCCAAAAAACCACGAACAACACGAATACACACGGATTTTTCAACCCGCACATCTCTTCATCCGCGCTTAACCGTGATACCAGCCCCTGATTTGCGCTGCTCTTGACACTTTTTCTCAACCCGTGGAAAAGACTATGCGCTTCACCGGGGGTAAGCTGGTCGGCGCTCTATTTTAATGGAGATAAGCTGGCGGTAATGCTAAAAACAAAAATAGCGGAAAAAAGGGGTGTTTCAGGCCGTCTGGAGACGGTTTCAGGGCGTTTAGGGCCTAAAGTACGAAGGTTCCCCTCCTCCCATTCATAATTTCTCCTTTTTTAGTCTCTTTTTCTCCCTCCGCCCAGGGCAGCGGGGCCTTTTCCGGCTTCCCCGGACGCTTTTCCCTGTTCTATCCGGCAAGGCGGCCGGCAACTGTCAGCCGCCCAACCAGCTAACCGCCGCTCACAAAGCAATTTGCGGCCTGACGGCCGTGAATATATTTTTTACGGGAATACATCGCCGGGCGGGTGCGGGCGGTGTTCGACGAAGACACGAACGGCTTCATCGCCGAAGCGGTTGACGAGAGCGACGGGCATGTGAACACAACGATGACCAAGAACAACAT
>JAIRNN010000308.1 GCA_031257995.1 Spirochaetaceae bacterium
GTGGAACACCATACGGAACGAAAAGGCACGGACCATAGACTGGCGTTTTACTGCCGCCGATGCCCGGATAAAGCTTAAGAGACTTTATCCACAGTCCCATAGTTGACTGCCTGCCAGGAGAGGGGGTAAGCGTAAGCCCGCAGGGCTGGAGCGAGGGGGAGGCTTCCCCCTCCTAATCGCTATCCCCTTTCCAGACCCCGAAAGGGGAACTACCCTTTCGCAAACGCCGGGATGTCGTCTTTGCCGACGGGACGCCACGGATCGCCGAGTTTCTCGTGTGCGCCGAGGATGACGAGGCCGCCGGGTTTGAGCTTCTCGGCGATGTCGGAGAGGATTTTGTCCTGCTGCGGCGGGGCAAGGAAGGAGAGCACGTCTCGGCAAAACACGAGGTTGATATCGGGCAATGTGTTTTCGTTGGTGATGTCGTGGTATTCGAAGACGATCGAGTCTTTGATCTGCTGGTTGAACGCGCAGCCGGTGTGCGCTTTAGTAAGGAAAGTGCGGCAATATTCGGGCACGGCGGTTTGCTCAAAGGTCATATTAGGGGCGTTGGCAATGGACATGATGTCGCTGTCGTTTGCCCAGATTTTGATGCGGCTGTCGGGATAGCGGATCCGGAGAATACAGGCCAGCGAATAGGTCTCGTAGCCCTTGCCGCAGCCGGCGTTCCACACTTGGATGTTGTTTGACGCGAGATTGGGGAGCAGGGTTTTCAGCGTATAGGCGTATTCATCGCTCCAGAAGGCGCCGGAAAACGGCGAATAGAAGGGCTCGATGTAGGCATCCGCGTCGGAGGCGTTTTTAAGCTGTATCTCGGTACCGCGCCGCGTCCGTCCCCACTCGTCCAGCCGCCGGACAACCCATTCTTCGTTGAGCGAACTTGCGTAAAAGTGTTTGAGCGCGGCGAGCTGGTCTTTGATGAAACCCAAGTCTTCGTTGGACGCGCTTTTGGGAACGCCGTTTGCATCGAGTGCCAGGCTTGACTCGGTCGTTGCCCCTGCCGCATCGTAGGATTCGGACAGCGCGGACGATGGATCGTGAACAGTGTTTTCGGCGCTTGCCGTAGCACTTGTTGCGACACTTGCGGCGCTCTCTTTGGGCTGGTTCGGGCTGAATATGCGGACCACATCAAGGATAATGTAGAGGTCGCCGCTTTTTTCGACGACACCCTGAATATACTTAATGTTGATGTCGCCAAAGATCGGATGCGGCGGCTGGATTTGTTCCGAATTGATGCCGACAACTTTGTCGATCTTGTCAACAATCGTGCCGTATACCCGGTCTTCAATGTGGAAAATCAGCATATTCTCTTGCCCGTCATTTCCGCCGTTCTCAATGTTCCTCGAAAGCGGCAGATGGAAGAACGTGCGGAGGTCGATGATGGGAATGATGTCGCCGCGCAGATTGTACACGCCGCGCACAAACGAAGGCGCGTTGGGGACAAAGGTAAATTTGTCCGCACGGGCGATTTCCTTCACGTTCATAATGTCCACGCCGTAATCTTTTCCGCCGAGGCAGAACGTTACCATCTTGAAATCTACGGTATCACTTGCCGCCGCCTTCCTTTCCTGTAATTCCGCGTTTACCTGTGTTAAGTTCCGTATCTTTTCCATAACCCTACCTGTTAGTCATTTCGCGCGCGCGGCGGTTTTCCATCTCTTTATGGAGGCCAAGCTCAAGGAGCTGTTGAACGTCAATGATGAGCGATACCGATCCGTCGCCGAGAATCGACGCGCCCGCGATGCCCGGTGAATTGGTGTACTGGTCGCGGAGCGGCTTGATAACGACATCTTCTTCACCGATGAGGCTGTCTACCATAAAGCCCATTTTCTTTTCGGCGGTACCAACGATGACGATAAAGTTGTAATCGGTGGATGCCTCTGTCCTGATGCCGAAAAGCTGATCCAGACGCAACAGCGATATAACGTCATTCCTGATGTTAAACACCTCGTAGTTGTCGATCTTCTTGATCTCCTCCGGCTTGATACGCAGACTCTCGATGACCGACGTGATCGGGATCGAGTAGATTTCCGGCCCGACCCGCACGAGAAGCCCCTGAATGATGGCAAGGGTGAGCGGCAGTTTGATAACAAACTTCGTTCCCTTGCCCTTCTCGCTGTGCACGGTAACGGTGCCGTTGAGCTTTTCTATCGACCGCTTGACGACATCCAGCCCAACACCGCGCCCGGAAATCGCCGTAATAGACTTCGCTGTGGAAAAGCCGGGCTCGAAGATGAGCTGAAACGCCTCGACGTCGGGCAACACCTTGTTCGGATGCAGGAGGCCCCGTTCGATGGCCTTCGCCTTGACCGCCTCGACATCAATGCCCTTGCCGTCATCGGCGATCTCGATGACGATCATATTCCCTTCGTTGGCGGCCCTGAGCAGCACCATACCCTCCTCCGGTTTTCCAGCGGCCCTGCGCTCCTCGGCGCTCTCGATACCGTGATCAACCGAGTTTCGCACCGAGTGCATGATCGGATCAAGCAGATCCTCGATGACGGACTTATCAAGCTCGGTCTCCTCGCCTTCGATAACCAAGTTGATCTTCTTGGAGAGCGACTTCGAGAGATCGCGAACGAGGCGCGGGAACCGGCTGAAAATCTGGCTGATGGGCACCATGCGTATCCGCATCACGCCTTCCTGCAATTCTCCGGTGATACGCCCCAAGTTCTGCGAGGTCGAACGGAACTTGACAACGTTGGACTTCAACTCCGTCTCGTAGGGGTCAAACAGCGTAAAGAGGTCGCCGTAACTTTCGCCGATCTCTTTGCGTATCTCCTTGACCGACTTTCCTTCCTCTATACTTTCAAGGTAACCGGGCATACTGTCAAAGAGGCTTTTAATCCGTTCCTGGTAGATGCTTTGAATCGTGTGCAGACCGGTAAGCAGGTCGCCAAACTGGTTGGAAATCTGGTTAAACGTCGCCTTCGTGATCACCGTCTCGGACACGAGGTTAAGAAGGTCGTCAATGCGCTTGGAATCAACGCGGAGGATCGACCCCGCCTCTTTCCCCGCTTTCGCCGCATCGGCAGCGGGTGCCTTCGCGGGAGATGCCGGTTTCGCGGGGGCAGCATGGGCCTCCTCTTTGGGCGCGGCGGAAGCCGTGGTTTCCGTGGAAGCAACGGCTTCAGTGGAAGCCGCCGCCGTTTCCGCCGGATCGGAAACCGGAACCTCTGCAGGAACAGCCGCCGGAGACACCGCTTGACCTGTCCCCGCAACGATCTCGGCAATATCCGCCGACAACGACACGTCGGGAATCACCACATACTTCATCAACTCATCCTGAGTTTTCTCTGTGGCAACATAGTAGTCAACAACCGGGAAAAATACGTCCTCGTAGAGCTTCTCAAACTCAGGAACCGTGCGGAGAATAGATCCCACACCCTTCATCGAAGCGTACACCTGAATCCCGCCCACCGTGTTCATAAGACCGTTCTCGTCCATTTTCACCGAAACCCGGTAAATCGGCGTTCCCGCGTCCGCCGCTTCCCGTAACTCCTCGATTTCCTGTGCGCTGAGCGTTCCCGCAGGCCCCCCAGAACCGGCGGGGACCGCTGGAATCTTGGCCGGAGGCTGAACATTGGCCGCCGGTTTGGCCGCGGCCTTTCCTTTTCCGCCCTTCTTGCTTCCCGCCTTGTCCGGCAGCAACGCCTTAAGCGCGGCCTCAATCGCGGAGGTATCTTCCTCGTAAACCGCCCCTTCCATCCGCTTCTCCAGCATCGCCTTGATCACGTCAATCGCCGATAACAGCGTATCGACCACATCCTCGTTCACCGCCAGCCTGTCGCCGCGTATCTCGTCCAGCACGTCCTCGACAATATGCGTAAAGTGCGAAAGCTCCATCATCTCAACGGTGGCCGAACCACCCTTCAAGGTATGTGCCGCACGAAAAATCTCGTCAACCGCATCCCGGTTTTCCGTCTCATTCTCTAACACGAGAATATTCTGCTCAAGCGTATCCACCTGCATCTGCGCTTCGGAAAAGAAATCCTTGAGCAGCTCCTCGTTATTCGGATCAAGATAATCACTCATACCCCCTATTATCGACAAAAAGTGGTGATGCGTCAAGGCCCAAGAGACGAGAGGTAAGGTGGGGGAAATTTCCCCTCCTTATATTTTTTTAAGTAGAACAACTATATCCCTCGTCAATCCCGCCGCAGACGGCGGCTATCTGTCGGGCGGAAAGTCTTGCCGCCTCCAGAAGCTCGGCGCGGGTTGCATGAGGGGGAAATCCGGCGGGGGCGGTGAGGGGGACGACCTTTGCCCGGCAGCCGTGAGTGTGAGCGAAGGCGGCGGCGAATTCGGCAAAACTGCCGAGGGCGCAGCCTTCTTCGGCGATGACGAAGACGTTGAAGCGGTCGAGCTGTTCGCGGAGGAACGCCTCGTCCACGGGTTTGACGAAACGCAGGTTGTAGAGGGCACAGGAGATGCCGCGTTCTTGAAGGATACGGGCCGCGCTGTCCGCTTCTTCCTGCAGGCCGCCTGAAAACGCGATGCATATATCCGCTTGGGAGTCTGCGCCATCCGGGTTTGCGGCCTCGCCTTGATGACGGTAAACGCCGCGTCCGAGTTCGAGCGGGGGACAGGCTTCATCGCGGATTGCCTCGGCTTTGGGATACCGGATGAGGGTCGGCCCGTCTTGGCCAAACGCCCAGTCCAGCATCAGCGTGAGTTCGAGGCCGGTCGCCGGACAGAGGACGCTCAAGTTCGGGATGGCGCGAAAGAGGCTCAGGTCGAAGATGCCCTGGTGGGTCTCGCCGTCACCGCCGACGAAACCCGCCCGGTCTACCGCGAAGATGACCGGCAGGTTTTGCAGGGCGACATCGTGGATCACTTGGTCCACGGCCCGTTGCATGAAGGTCGCGTAGATGGCGGCTACGGGCCTCATTCCGGCGGCGGCAAGACCTGCGGCAAAAGTTACGGCGTGTTCTTCGGCGATCCCTACGTCAAAGAAGCGGTCGGGAAATTCCTTCTTAAAGGAAGAAAGCCCCGCGCCTTTTTCCATCGCCGCCGTTATCGCCACGACACGGCTGTCCCGCCGCGCCGCCGCCGTTATCGCGGACGCAAACGCTTGAGTGAAAGTTCCCGCAAACTCGCCGCCGGGGGTATCCGGCAGGGGACGCGCCCCCTCAACACCGTGAAACATACTCGGATCGTTCTCCGCCTTGTCGTTGCCCTTGCCTTTGCGAGTTATCACATGGACCACCACCGGCCGCTTATGGGCGCGTACATCCCGCAAGACCTCTTCCAGCCGCCGGATGTTGTGTCCGTCAACCGGGCCAACATACTCAAACCCCAGATCCACAAAGAAGTTGTCCGTGTAAAACACCGCCTTTACCGCTCGTTTCAGCCGGACGATGCCGTTGAATATCCAATCGCCGATATGCGGAATCTTCTTCACCGTGCGGTCAATGGTGCGGCGGAACGTCTGGTAGTAGGATTTCACGGAAAGGCGGGAAAGGTAACGGGAAAGAGAACCGACATTCGGCTCGATAGACATCCGGTTGTCGTTGAGAATGACGATAAGCGGCAGTTCCAATTGCCCCGCATGGGACAAGGCTTCGTAGGCAAGCCCACCGGTGAGCGCCCCATCCCCGATGACCGCAACCGCACGAGTATCCCGTCCCTGTTGTCGTTCCCCCGCAAGCAAGCCGAGCGCCGCCGAAATTGATGTCGAAGCATGGCCCGTGCCAAAAGCGTCGTGGACGCTTTCACTCCGTTTGGGAAAACCGGACAGCCCGCCCTTTTGCCGCAGAGCCGCAAACCGTTCCGTCCTCCCGGTGAGCAACTTGTGCGCGTAACACTGATGGCCGACATCCCAGACAATTTTGTCGTTAGGCGACTCAAAAACCCGGTGAATCGCTATTGTCAACTCAACAACGCCGAGATTGGACGCGAGATGCCCCCCATTTCGCATTACTGTTTTGACAATCACCCCCCGAATCTCGTCGGCTAGACAATCAAGTTGCGAGAAATCCAGATTTTTCAGGTCAGACGGGCCGCGGATAAACGGCAAAAGACGGCTATTTGTGCTTATGCCGGTTTTTTCTGAGCTTTTTTTTACGTTTGTGAGTAGCAATTTTTTGTAGTTTGCGCTTTCTTCCGCAGGGCACAGTTAACTCTCCTTGATAATAAAGTGATAGCATTATACACACGCCGCCGAAACTTGTCAATAGAGCGCATTGCCTCATCAAAAATGTTCCCGAAAAGAGTCTGCGCGTTGCGCCGTAAGCCCACCGGTCTATGGCAGCGGGCTGTTTTCCTTATGCCCTACGCTATCACCCGCGCCTGTATCGGCGAAGGTGTCCGCGCCGTTGTAGCGCGTGGAACAGATGTATGCGGATTTTCCAACCGTTGCCCGGCCGACATAATTTCGACACAATCACCTGGTATAATATGGTTAAGGGAATCACGAGGAACCACAGATGGCGCCAAATGGCGACGCAGATAGGACGGATGAACACAGATTTTTTATATCGCGCTCTTCTTTATTCGCGTTCATTTGTGGACCTTCTTCATTTGTGTCGCCATTTATGGAGCCATCTGTCCCATCTGTGGTGAATGTGATTAATGCCTCGCGCGTCTATTTTTCGATAAGTAGCAATAAGTTTGAAGGCAAGCCTAAAAATTTTGCCGTTAGTATTTTGTATTTTTTTATCCCGCTTTCATCACAGATTATTTTTAATTCATTTTTTGTTAATAAATTTAAATTTTCTTCAAGCGCGAAAAAATCTTTGCCCATTATTTTTAAGAGTTTTCTATGAATACGCTTGGGGAACCAATGAATTAATGGAATCGCCGTATGTAATTCTATGGGATAATGCCTGCTTGGTGTTGTTATAAACACATATTTATTCGTTATCCGAAAACATTCCTTGATAAATGCGCGTTGATTTCGATTTGAACCAACGTGTTCAATTACGGCAGATGAAAAAACCAATTCAAACGCGCCGTTTTTAAACGGCATCTCAAGGGCCGTTCCTTGTTTAAATGTTAATCCTTTATATTCTTTTTCCATCCAGCTTGCGTTTTGATTTGAAAATGCCGTAATTCTTTCAGGATGGGGATATAAGTTTTCAAAAAAATTGGATGCAATTTGCGTTCTATCTGCGGTGACTCCAACATCAACTATTGATTCAATGTTTTCCAAATTGATCTTTTGAGACAAGATTTTATATATTCTCAACCTCGTATTGTACGCCGCTTTATCCGCGAATGATTCTTTAATGGCTGTCGAATAAGTATAAGTATTAAGTTCCGAGTTCCGAGTTCCGAGTTCCGAGTTCCGAGTTCCGAGTTCCGAGTTCCGAGTTCCGAGTTCCGAGTTCCGAGTTCCGAGTTCCGAGTTCCGAGTTCCGAGTTCCGAGTTCCATTATATTTAAATTCTCCTTTTTGTCAAGTGCCCTACAGAATATTTAATTTATAACACAGAGCGTTATTTTTGTCAACAGGACATTATGTACCAACAGGATAAACGCATAGAACAAATTGCAGTCACGGACATCGGGGCTTATCTACAAGGAACCACGAATAAACGCGGATTTTCCAGTCATTGTCCTTCCGACATAATTTCGACACAATCATCTGGTATACTCAAGGAGTAAGTACATGGCGGCGGGATGCCCGTCCAACAAAATCGTGAATGGGACGGGGTGTCATCAGACACCTTCGGGAGGGGCCCTCCGCAGAGGGGGTAAGCGGAAACCCTTGCGGAGAGCATATTTGCGAAGCAAGCGTCGGCCCGAAGCACGGGCTGGAGCGGAGGGGCCGGCAAAATTTGCTGCGGCGACATTGCTGCCGCGGCTTCCCCCTCCTAAATCGAACAAAAGGAATTACCTATGGACTTTTTAAACTTTTTAAGCGGGCATTGGCATTGTATCCTGCCGATTACGGTTGCGGCAGGGTTGTTTCTGCTGAATAGATGCGCGATGAACAGGGAAAATCGAGGAGAGATGAAATGCAAAACCAAATGCTAGCGATTGGCGGGATGACGTGCGCGGCGTGCGCGGCCCGTATCGAGCGGGGGTTGAAGAAACTCGACGGGATCGACACGGTGGTCGTGAACTACGCGACGGAAAAAGCGACGATCACTTACGATGCGGACAGGGTGCGGCCCTCGGCGTTCAGGGAAACGGTGGTGAAGCTGGGGTATTCGGTCATCGAGAAGACGGATGCCGACACGGACCGGCAGCGGAAAGAAAAGGAAATTCGCGCGCTCTGGACCAAGTTCATCGTCTCCGCCGTGTTCGCGCTGCCGCTCTTGTATATCGCGATGGCGCCGATGATCAAGGTGGTACAACTCCCCTTCCCGATGAGCCTCGACCCGATGCGCCACCCGCTCCTCTACGCGCTCATCGAGTTGTTCCTCGTGATACCGGTGGTCATTGTCGGCGGGCGTTTCTATACCGTCGGGTTCAAGGCTCTCGTTGCCCGCAGTCCGAATATGGACAGCCTCATCGCCATCGGCACCGCCGCCGCCGTCCTCTACAGCGCATGGAACACCGCGCGGATCGCGCTGGGCGATATGAATACCGCGATGGCCGCCGTCGAAACGCTCTACTTCGAGTCCGCCGGGGTGATCATCACGCTGATACTGCTGGGGAAATCGCTCGAAGCCGTGTCGAAAGGCCGTACGAGCGAGGCCATCAAAAAACTTATGGGCCTTGCCCCCAAGACGGCGACGGTCGTCCGTAACGGCGTTGAAGAGGTCATCCCCATCGAGGACGTGATTGCGGGCGACCTCATCGTTGTCCGGCCCGGCGGCAAGATACCCGTGGACGGCGGCGTCACCGAAGGAGAAACCGCGATAGACGAGTCGATGCTCTCCGGGGAGAGTATGCCCGTGGACAAGAAACCCGGCGACAGTGTGTACGCCGCCACCATCAACACCACCGGCCTCATCACCTTCCGCGCCGAAAAAGTCGGCGGCGAGACGGCCCTCGCCCAAATCATCCGCCTCGTGGAAGACGCGCAGGGCAGCAAGGCCCCCATCGCCGCGATCGCCGACACCGTAGCCGGTATCTTCGTCCCCGTTGTCTGCGCGATCGCCCTCGTATCCGGCGCGGCATGGCTCATCGGCACAGGCGACCTCGCCCTCGCCGTGAAAGTCTTCATCTCCGTCCTCGTCATCGCCTGCCCCTGCGCCTTGGGTTTGGCCACCCCCACCGCCATCATGATGGGCACCGGCAAAGGCGCGGAAAACGGCATCCTCATCAAAGGCGGCGAAGCCCTCGAAACCGCCGGCAAAGTCAGCGTCGTCGTCTTCGACAAGACCGGCACCATCACCGAAGGCAAGCCCCGCGTAACCGACATCGTAGACTGCTTTGTGCAAGAGATCGGTAAACTAAAAGGGGGAAGCCTCCCCCTCGTTTCAGACCGCCGCCCGCAAGCGGGCTTAGGGTCTTCCACTACCCCCTCTGCGGGGGACACCCCCGCAACGCCCCCCGGCCCCGAAGGGGCTTCCCTTGGGCACGGCGTGACGGGAGAAAGCGGCGATTCCCCCTCCGGGGGAGAGGAAACGCTTTCATTCCCCCGTAGGGGGACAGCCCCCTATTTCCCCTCACAGGAGACTCTTGAAAGCCCCGGTGGGGCAACGGCCATCTTAGCGATAGCCGCCGCCGCCGAAAAAGGCTCGGAACACCCTCTCGGACAGGCCATTGTACAGGATGCGGAAGAAAAGGGCCTCGCCCTTCCCTATGTCGAACGGTTTCAATCGGTTACGGGCCGGGGTATCGAAGCATGGATGCCCGTAACAAGCATCGAAGGCGAAACCTCGTCTCCATCCTCAATTGCCGTCCTCGCCGGAAACCGGAAACTCATGGACGACCACGGCGTTTCGCTCGGCGCTCTCGAAGCGGATGCCGACCGCCTCGCCGGTGAAGGTAAGACCCCGATGTTCATCGTCCTGGACGGACAACCCGCCGGAATCATCGCCGTTGCCGACGTGGTAAAGCCCTCCAGCAAGGCCGCCATCGCGAAACTCCACGAGATGGGCCTCGAAGTGGCGATGATCACCGGAGACAACCGGAAAACCGCCGCCGCCATAGCTAAGGAAGTCGGCATCGACCGTGTCCTCGCCGAGGTCCTTCCCGAAGACAAGGCCGCCCAAGTGAAAAAACTCCAGGACGAGGGCAAGAAAGTAGCGATGGTCGGAGACGGCATCAACGACGCACCCGCCCTGGCCCAAGCCGACGCGGGTATCGCTATCGGAAGCGGTACCGACGTGGCTATGGAAAGCGCCGGGATTGTCCTTATGAAGAGCGATCTTGCCGACGTGAGCGCCGCCATACGCCTCAGCAAGGCCACCATCCGCAACATCAAGCAGAACCTCTTCTGGGCCTTCGGCTACAACACTTTGGGCATCCCCATCGCCGCCGGAGTGCTCCATCTCTTTGGCGGCCCCCTCCTCAACCCGATCTTCGCCGCCGCCGCGATGAGCCTCTCCTCCGTCTCCGTCCTCACCAACGCCCTCCGCCTGAAACGCTTCAAAGCTGTGGAGGAACCGCGCCGGAAAGAGACGCTGGATTATTTCGCCGGGCGTTGTTGTTGAAAGATGAGCGATAAAAGAGAAAATGTGACAAGGATAAAAAAACCGGGAAATATTGGCACTTATCCGCCGGTTTACTTTTTCCATTTGGAAGGCGAGACACCGGTTTTGCTCTTAAATAGCCGGGAAAAATGACACTGATCGTCAAAGCCCATGCGGGAGGCTGTTTCCTTAATGGAGATGTTTTCTTCCAGAAGACTCTGTGCCTTGTTTATTTTGATGTTGATGTAATATTGGTAGGGTGTTATGGAAGTATAGAGCTTAAAGATGCTGTTCAGCTTGGAAGAGCTAACACCCACCTGTTTCGCGATGAGGGATGTGTTGATGGCCCCGTAAATATTTACCCCCATCAGGTATTTGGCTTTTTCCACGATGACTCCGTAATAATCGGGTTGAACCATCTGTCGGCTACGGCCAAAAATTTCAGCAACAAGAGACAATATTGCCGAACATGCTTTAAGCTGATAGAGGGGGTATTGCGTGGCAACCTCCTCGTATATTGCATCATAATAGAAAGAATGTGATTACGGAGGCCCGTCTCAAAAAATACATGATCCCGGCAGAGAATCCCCTCTTGGGTCATACTGGTAAAAAAGGGACCGTTAAAACCGACCCAATATTCGTCCCAGCCTTCTTCAATGACCGGCTTCGCCCGGTGTCGCTGTCCGGGAAACATGATCAGCACGGAACCAGGCACTACTTTATATGTAGTATCCTCCGCCTCAAAGGTCCCTTCGCCTCGGGCTATGTAGGCTATCTGAAATTCTGGAAGGATTCGACCCTCGGCGATTTTCCGAAAGGCAGCGGGGTGAGCATTGATATTCGGCGGATAAATGGCATAGGGCTTAACTCTGGTGAAACCCGCGTTGGTACATATCATCCCCAATTTTTCATCCTCTCGGCCGTAGGTGATGTACCGCATAAAGGATTCACTATTTTTGTCTGTCTGTAATTTCATAAGTGCATTATAATAAGTTTTTTACATCATTTCAATAGAAAAATCCATTTATTTCTCAATAAATTAAGATAAAATAACAATATCCAAAGAATGAACGATAGGAGATGAAGATGAAGACAGTACTATGTTACGGAGACTCCAATACGTGGGGGCATAACCCGGCAGACTGGTCCCGGTATGATCATACGATACGCTGGCCAATGGTACTAAAGGAAATCCTCAATCGGGGATACCCTCCGTGGTCCCCCGCTTGGTGGGTGGACGAAGAGGGACTCTGCGGCAGAACAAGTTGCCGGGAAGATCCGGTGGAGGGGGATCTGAACGGTCTGCGGCAGATTGTACCGATACTGGAAAGCCATAAACCATTGGACATAGTGGTGGTTTTACTCGGCACCAATGATCTTAAAACCAGGTACAGTCCCTGTCCTTATGACATTGCCCGGGGAGTAGGCAGGGTGGTAACTGCCATACAGGATTCCAGAACCGGACCGGGGAATTCGTCCCCCAGAGTACTGATGATCTGTCCACCCCCAACGGCCCATTCCCCGGTCTTTCAACCTATGTTTGGTGACTGTGTAGAACTGTCGAAACAGCTTCCCCCCTTTTACCGGCGGTTTGCCAAAGAAACCGGCGCCTTATTCATGGATGCGGGGACTGTTATAAAGTCCAGTAAAATAGACGGTATACATCTAGACCCGGAAGAACACCGGAAGCTGGCAATGGCAGTGACGGAAATCATTACAAAACGGTAAACTGAGGCTGTTTCAACACGCCCATTTTCCCAATCAGCCAAGCGTCTGCCCAATTTATCGGTCGAAATTTTTTTCATCAATTAAACAAAAATATCCATTTACGGAGGAGTTAATTATGGGAGAAACTATTAGTATAAATATTTATGCAGGAGGAAAATAATGCAGGATACACTAAAAAAGTAGCTGTGTTTTGGCTTGCCATGACAACCGCGTCCGTTTTTGCGGGCGGCCAATCAGGAGATGTCGGAACCAATGTACGGCACGCCGGAGTATTCAGGAGCTTAGGGAACCCCTATGTGGAAAAAGAAATAAGCGGATGGGAAGCCGGTATCAAAGAGCAGGGATTTACCGCCATCGCCCGGGCACCAAATACGCCAACGGTGGAAGCCCAGATTGAATTAGTAGATCAGCTTATAACCCAACGGGTAGCTACCATTGCCATTGCGGCCAATGACTTGGACGCTCTTCAACCGGTACTCACCAAGGCGATGAACCATGGAATAAAGGTCTACTCTCTGGATGCGGCGGTAAACCCCCAGAGTCGCATGACCCATGTGAATCAGGCCGATTCGGAAAAAATCGGCATCACCCTGGTGGAGGCAGCCTGTGATATGTGCGGCGGCTCGGGGGAATTTGCTATCCTCTCCGCCACAAGCCAGGCGTCAAATCAGAATCTCTGGATTGATTATATGAAAAAAGAATTGGAAAAACCAAAATATTCAAATCTCAATCTAGTCAAAGTTGTCTACGGTGATGATCTAAGGGACAAGTCAGTCTCGGAAACAGAAGGTCTGCTTCTTTCCTATCCCAACCTTAAATGTATTGTTGCCCCCACCACCGTAGGTATTGCCGCCGCCGCTAAAGCAATCTCCGACAAGGGTCTACAGGGGGAAATATTTATCACCGGTCTGGGGCTTCCTTCGGAAATGGCCGAATACATTGATAATGGCGCTTGCCCTTACATGTACCTGTGGAATCCCATTGACGTGGGTTATTTGAGCGCCTATGTGGCTACGGCCCTCAGCAGCGGGAAGATCACCGGCAAGGCCGGAGAACAGTTCAGTGCCGGCAGGCTTGGCAATTACACTATCGTGGCGGCCCCGGACGGCGGTACTGAAATACTGCTGGGTCCACCCTACAGATTCGACAAAACCAATATTGGTGAGTGGAAAACTGTTTACTAAAGTTAAACTAAACGGGCTTGTTCCAAGTTTTGGAACAAGCTCTATTGATAATACTTTGCTTTGGCATTTTAACGCCGGCGAGTGTGGCGGCAGATTGTGCCATAAATGGCATTACAGATTAAGCGGTGTTCGGAGTGAAAATCCGCGTGTGTCCGTGTCTCTGCGGTTGACCGTGATTAAGTATTCATCTACGGTTAACCGTGCTGTAGCGTAAATCTGCGGATTTCGCGGTTTTTAGCGTGGAACCGGATTGCGCCCGATACGGTATGTTTCAGTCATGTATAATTTGATCGGCATATCTTTATCTTCCTCAGGACTTTCTGTTACAACCGAGGCTTTACTTTGACCGGTAGTCAGATCAATGGTATTCTCAGGAATAACGTTAAGCCGATTCGCACTGTTTGACGGAGGGGGGGTATTCTGCATATAGCCGTATAGTTGCTGTGACTGCGCGTAAGGCGGTTGCGGAAGCTGACCGGACTGGACGGGGGAATTCGCTGTCGGATTGGCCCTAACTGCCGGAGTCGTCGTAGCCGGAGAGACATTCGGGCTCTGTCGAACAGTTACGATGCTGCTGTTTGGGCGCGCCGAGGGTTGCAGAGGGTTATAGCTGGGAACAACTATGATGTCAACTTTTTCCAGAGCAGGCTGATTTGATTTTGGCTGATAAACCGTCTCGCTATGGGCCGGTTCAATGGTAAAAGGACGCGCGGACGTTGTCCCCTTTTGAGTCGGCGAAGAACTGCCGCTAAGAGCGTTGTTGTCAAACGCGCCGGTACGAAATTCACCGCCATTTTCACTCTGTTGTGCCATGAGGATATAGGCCGATGCAAATACCAACGAAACAAATAAAATTTTCTTCATACGATCTCCTGTCATTTAATCAAACAGCCTCGTTGCCGTCCGGGAAACATATACTAAACGTATACCTCTTTTCCTATTATCGGCACATAAAACGATACCCTTAATCAGTGTTTTCCTAAAAAACACAAATTTATTTCAGTTTCCCATCCTGAGAGTAGCTGTAATAGGCGGACTCGGTGAAGATCAGATGGTCAAGCAAGTTGATGCCGAGTATTTTACCCGCCTCGTAGAGCCTCTTGGTCAAAGCATCGTCCTCCGAAGACGGGGTAACCGTGCCTGACGGATGGTTGTGCGCGACAATGGCGGCGTTCGCGCGGTCCCCTATCATGTCGGCATAGACTTCTCGCGGGTGGGCAATGGTTTGGTTGACCAGTCCCACCGTGACAACGCGCGTGGCGATGACCTCGTGGGCCCCGTTGAGCGACATCCCGATGAACCGTTCCTGCCGACGGTCGGCATAGTGGCGGATCAGCGGATAAACGTCGATCGGATGGCGGATTTTCACGCCGCGAATTCCCCAGCGCCGCCGGCCGAATTCAAGCATCGCGGCAACAACGCATGATTTTGCGACCCCCATGCCGGTAAGTTGGGAAATCTCTTTCACCGACGGCATGTCCTGCCTTTTCTCAAGAAGCTCGATAATGTCGGTAGCAAGCTCAAGGACATTTTTCCCTTTCACGCCGGTATTGAGCAGTATCGCGATAAGCTCCTTGTCGGAAAGCGCGGAAGGTCCATCCCGGCAGAGCCGCTCCCGCGGCCTCATATCGCACGGCATACTGAGCGGGCTCAAAATGAAAGAACGTGACGTGCCCGACTCACAGGCATGGAGCATTTCGGGGGTCCAGTTTTCTGACGTATTATAGTAGTCCATACCAGTATATATGCGGTTGACTGCCGGTTTTGCTTTAATCGGCGGCCTCAAAACAGGTAAATTTATCGTTTTTTTTCAACAAAAAATGAAAACGAGGTGATTTTGTACTTTTCTCCGAAAAAGACCTGGTAAAGGAAACTCAGTATGTAATATATCTTTCATAATTAGTGATTCCACGAGGAAAATATATATATAAAGGGGGAAGTCTCCCCTTCACTCCGGACACGCGCTCCGGTCGATATGCCCGCACTTTCAGTGCGTCCACGCCTCTTTCCGTTTGGTACCCCGCTATCCCCCTCTGCGGGGTACCCATTGCCACGCGCGAAACGTTGAGCGCGTTTAACCATTCCAGCGGTACGGTACCCATTGAATGTTTATCAGTGGATAAAAGCGACAGGGCCCTGAAACCGCCCCCGAAGGTGTCATAGACACCCCGATCCCATCCCGGCGACAGATGGACACCCCAGTGAGGACAGCCCCCTCTTTATCTATTATCTGCCAAGCGGACTGCAATTTCACGCTCGTGTAACTGGTGTTTCACGCTCGTAGAACTGCAGACCCGCGATCGTGGATCAGCTACTCCACGATCGTGGATCTGTAGGCCCCGCGGACCGGGGCCTCCTTCCACCGTAGGGGGACACCGCCGCCTTTTCCCTGAGTACCGTATCCAAAGGAAACCCCTTCGGGGCCTTGACCGGAAGGCTTATCTGGGGTATTGTCGCGGGGTGGGGTGTTTTTCTTCTGCCGAGGCGGTTTTTGCGTATCTCGACCAGTTCATCAGCGCGGATGTGTGGGCTATCCCGAAGCATCTGCGGGCGGAACGGCTTGCGTTGCTTGCCGAGGCGGGAGGGTGCCCTGAAAAGTGCGCTCCGGCGTTTCATGTGGCGGGGAGCAAGGGAAAGGGGTCGGTTACGGGGATGATTGCGGCGGCGCTTGATGCGGCGGGATGGCGGGTGATGTGGTATATGTCTCCCCATGTCGCGGACGTGCGCGAGCGAATCATGCTAGGGAGGGGCTTTCTTGACGAGGCGGTCTACACGGATTGCGGCGAGGAAGTACAGATGTTGCGTGACCGGGTCTGCGACACCGCCCGGCCCGAATACCGGCTCTTTCACGGCAAGGAAGAGAATTGTTATCCGCCGACGTATTTTGAACTGTTGACATCCTACTATTTTTTCTGTGCGCGGAAGGTTGGAGCGGATATGCAGGTGGTCGAAACGGGGATGGGTGGCCGTTTTGATCCGACCAATATTATTGATCCGCTGGTATCCGTGATTTCCGTGATCGAACTGGAGCATACGGCCTTTCTGGGGAACACGCTTGCCGAGATCGCGTATGAAAAGGCGGGGATCATCAAGCCGGGAAAGCCGGTGGTGCTTGCCGAGCAGCACGCCGAGGCGTTGCCGGTGTTTGAGAAGATGGCGAGGGAAAGAAACGCGCCGCTTTTCTACTTGCCGGATCTTGTGTCCATCGAAAACATTCGGGTTTCCGATCGGGGTACCCGGTTTACGCTGGTGCCGAAAAACCGAGTGGTGTTTGCCGAAACAATGGAACTCGGTGTCGGAATACCCGGCGCGGTACAGGCAAAAAACGCGGCCCTGGCAGTGGCGGCCCTCAAGATAGCGGCGATGGCCCCGAAGGGGCCTTCCTTGGGCCCGTTGGAGTACGAAAGAGCGGCGGTTCCCCCTTCGGGGGATGGGGAGTGCGGCGTGTCGGGGATCAGCGATGATGTGATCGCGGCGGCGCTGGGATCCTTCTTGCTTCCCGCGCGGTTTGAGAAAGTTGCGGATGATCCGCCTGTCGTTGTTGACGGCGCGCACACGGCGTTGAGTGTGGAGCTTGCCGTCCGGGAATGGGCCGCGCTTTACGGAGAAGGCGGTATCCTTCTTTTCGGTTGCGCGAAGGACAAAAACGTCACGGCGATGGCCCGCGCTCTGCTTCCCCATTTCAGCCGTGTCGTTATCACCGCGCCCGGTTCCTCCAGGGCGAGCCGTCCCCAAGCGGTGTTCGACGTGTTCACTGCGGAGACGGCGCGGATAAACCCCTCCTGCAAGATCACGCTCGTTGCCGGGACTCAGTATGCGGTGGCCGCCACCTTTGCCGAATCGCGGGAACGAAATGTGCCGTTTTTCTGCACCGGATCGTTCTATCTGGCGGCCGAGGCTCGGGAACAGGTCCTGCGGACCTCCTCCGGGGGAAATTGAAAATGGCTTAACCACGGCTTCAATCACGTGGGATAGTGTGGCAACGCCCCTCCGGCATGATGGTTTTCCCAACGAGGGTGTCGTTAGCGGGTGCTGTTGTGATTGCCGGCCGGACTTGCGGGAAATATTAAAGGCCGGCGGAATGGAGGGATTGGCGGTAGAGCGCGTGTCTATCGGTGAAAACCCTTTTGCGCCTTAGCAAATCTTTGCGATTAAATTCAATGAGACAAACTCGCGGCTAATCCGGGCTTTTCCACACTATATTTATCTTCTTTGAATGCATCGCGCAATCAGATAAATATAAGTTTATCAAATTTTGATAGGTTATCCCTGTTTCTTCCGCCTGCCTTTTGAAAGAGTTGATGGTATCCACGTCTATTCGTATGGAAATTTGTTTCCGTAACTTTTTTACATACGGTTTCGCGTTCGTAAAATCGTATTCTTTCCTCATTTTATATACCCCCATATCCTTTTGTTTCGCTTTTTGTCGCTTTCCTCGCCGTTATTATCCTTAATTATTTCATCACCCTCTTTATAACAATGGCACACAACCAGTAAGTTCAATCATTTGCTTAATCCCAAAATAATAAACCGATCTCCTCATCAGAATGATCCGGGTCGTGTATTATTTTACCATTGGGATCATAAAATACCGTTTCTGCCTCTTGGAACGAGATCTTGTGTTTTCTGATATTTTCTTGGTTCTTATTTTCGTCCCGGATAATTTTCATACATATGAGCCTGTTCCAAAACCCCAAGCAAATTTTAGAACAACCGCATTTACAGCGAACCTTCAAGACAATTTAACCGCAAAGGCGCCCAATGCCGCGCCCGAAACAGGCACAACGGTTGCGCATGGCGCAACTTGGTTTGTGCTAGGGGCGTTAGCGCGGTTATGCAGCATGGCGCGGCGCCAATAAAGGCGGCGCTTGGATACCAGCTTCGGCACAGCGGTACTGAAGGCGCAAAAGGTCTTTACCGGCAGCCGCTCCTTTTACCGCCAATCCGCCTTCAAGACCGCTTGTAAAGCCAATCGGCTGCCAAATCAGCACGCCTTTATCCTTATTCGCCTTCGCGGTTAATTCCTTACCTCTTTGTCAACTGACAGTAATACTCCACTACAAATGAGTTTTGGAACAGGCTCATATACTATACTTATATTATCATTACTTTGTCAACGGGCTTCCGGCACGAGTCGGCAACACGCGCCTCCGTATTTTGAACACAGAACCATACCCCGCCGCTTGTCCAGTTTCCCATTAATCACAGGCCTTAATCAGGGCTCTATCACGTGGGATAACGTGGCGAGGCCGGAGGGCCGTTGCCTACGGATGGCTGTGCTACCTTCCGATGCGATGGTTTGCCAAATGGGATGTCGTTAGCGGGTACGGCAGAAACGCGCCAAGCACAACCCTAGTTGTGACTTAACCGTTGTGCCCGTTTTGCGCGAGGCATTGGGTTATCCCATTGAAAAGGCCGGATGGTTTTACTATAATACCAACCGGGACAAGTATGACGGATAAGCAGGCGGAACGGCAAAAAAAGATACTGGAGATTATAGCCGAAGAAGGCTGTGCCGGAGTCGCGAAACTCGCGGAACTGATGGGGGTTTCCAAGGTTACGTTGCGCTCTGACCTGGACCGGCTGGAAGAGAAGGGAATTATCCGGCATGAAAAAGGCCACGTCTACCCCGGTTCAAGCGACGACATCAACAACCGCCTGACCTATCATTACGCCGCTAAGCGCAAAATTGCCCATCGGGCCAGCGAGCTGGTCAGCGATGGCGAGGCGGTTATGATAGAATCGGGATCGTGTTGCGCCATTCTCGCCGAAGAGTTGACCGTAAACAAGCGCGAAGTGCGGATTATCACCAATTCCGCCTTTATCGCCGCATATATCAGGCGGCTGCCACGGGCCAAAATTGTGCTTTTGGGCGGGGATTACCAGAACGATGCCCAAGTGATGGTCGGCCCCATTACCCGGCAGTGCGCCCAGGGCTTTACGGTGGACAAACTTTTTATCGGAACCGACGGCTTTTCGGAAAACGGCTTTACCGGGAACGACCATTTGCGCGCGGAAACGGTGCAGTGTATGGCACTACAGGCCAGAGAGGTGGTCATTCTTACCGAGTCGGAAAAATTTTCAAAACAGGGGCT
Source organism: Spirochaetaceae bacterium (assembly GCA_031257995.1). Lineage (GTDB taxonomy): Bacteria > Spirochaetota > Spirochaetia > Treponematales > Breznakiellaceae > JAIRNN01. The sequence continues at coordinate 19,539 of JAIRNN010000308.1, forward strand.
GGTTCCCCTCCTCCCGTTGAGCAAAATCGGCTCGGTGTTCACCGACAACCTCATCCCCCCGGAAAAAGAAGCGTTTCTTACCGGGCACGGTATCAAAGTGTACAAAATAGAGATATAGTTGTTCGGTATAAGGGGGAAGTCTCCCCCTCGCTCCAGCCCTGCGGTCTTACGCTGCCCCCCTCTGTGGGGCGCCATGTGCGAAACACTGAGCGCGTTTTGGCATTTCTGCGGCACGGCGCCCATGAATGATTTAAGGTAAATAAATGCAACAGGGCCCCGAACACACCCCTGCAACGCTCCCATCCCGCGCCATGCTTTCGCCGGCTTAAAAAAAGCACTCTATCCCCGCTTGGGCAATGATCGCCCGAAATCCCTCCACGTCTTCCCGGTGAAGCTGGGGAACGCCGCGCAGGGTGTAGGGGATGTTGAGTAAATCATACTTTTTTTCGCCAAATTGATGAAACGGCAGTAACTGCGTCCGCCGGATGCCCATTCCCGTCAGCAGTGCCGCAAACCCGCGAGCGTCTTCGAGGGAGTTGTTGTACCCCGGTATAACCGGCATTCGGACAAGGACGTTCTTGCCCGTGTCCAGAGCGGCTTTCAGATTTGCAAGGATTGGGCCGTTATGAACGCCGGTACCTTCTACATGGCGGCGGTCGTCGTAGTGTTTGATGTCGAAGAGAAGCATATCCGCCCGTGCGGCAATTTCCGTGAAAACATCAGGCCGGGCATAACCGGAAGTTTCTATCGCCGTGTGGATGTGTTCCGCCCGCAGCCCGTCCAGCAAGGCGGCGGCAAACGCGCTCTGGGTCAGCGCTTCGCCGCCGGAAAGGGTAACGCCGCCCCCGGACTCCTCGTAAAACAGCCGGTCCTGAAAACAGATTTGCAATGTTTCTTCTATAGAATAGAGCCGGGAATCAGAATAGAGCCGGGAATCGGGGCCGTCTCCCATGAGGCAAGGTTCTGCCCGCTGGCTTTCGGGGTTGGAACACCATTTACAGGCGAGAGGGCAGCCCTTAAAAAACACCACCGTCCGTATACCGGGGCCGTCGTGCAGGCTGAATTTCTGAATGTTAAACAAAAGACCTCGCATGGACTATAGTATACCATTCATTTTTGTTTTATGCCTGTTTCAAAACCGGCATAAGGTCAAGCCCAAGCACAACCCCGTTGTATCCGTTGCAACGGGAGCTTTCCCCCTCCCTCCCTCCATTCGTTCTCTTTCATAAAGGTCAAATTGTTGCCAATGTACGCCCGATAACCTTGCTTGTTTTCACAAGAAAACATCTTGACAAGAAAACCATTGACAAGGGGAAATAAATGGTATATCATAGATACGCTCATGGAACAGTTTACGATAGGCATTGATGTTGGCGGAACCAAGACCGCTTACGGCTTGCTCGACGGGGAAAAGCGGATTGTCCGGCGGCTCTCCCATCCCTCAGACAGCCGTTGCCCGCCGGAGCGCTTTTTCGACCGGATTGCCGCCGGTATTGATGAGCTTTTGGCGGCGGGGCATATTGAAAAGGGGAGCCTTCGCGGTGTCGGGATAGGAATGCCTTCTTTCATTCTTTTTGAAGAAGGCCGCATTGTCAAAACCTCGAATCTTCCCCTTATCCGCGATTTTCCGGCCCGCGCCTACCTGAGGGAAAAACTTGCGGGGCTGCGCGTCATCCTCGACAACGATGCCCATACCGCCGCCGTCGCGGAACTCAGGCGCGGGGCGGGACGCGGCTTTGAGAACCTGCTCTACTGTCCGGTGAGCACGGGGATTGCCACCGGTATCATCATAAACGGGAAGATTTTTCGCGGGCGTTACGGCTGGGCGGGGGAAAGCGGGCACATGATCGTTACGCCCGATGACGGCATTGAGTGCGGCTGCGGCAACCGGGGCTGCCTTATGTCGTGGTGTTCCGGTTCGATGATTATTAAGCACATCAAGAAATGGATCGAGGCAGGGGAATCATCCTCCATCACCGAATTCGCCGGCGCCCAAGAACTCAACTGCAATCATCTGGCTATGGCCTACAACGCGGGCGACGCTCTGGCGCGCCGGGCAATCGCGCAGATGGTCACGTTTCTGGGGATATGGACGTACAACCTCTATGTAACGCTCAACATCAACTGTTTTGTTTTCGGCGGCGGACTGCTGAAGCTCTTTCATGAGCTTACGCTCAACGGGAAACCGGGCAGCCTTTTGGATGCTATGAAAGAGGTCTTTGACAGGTACAACAAAAACACGATGCCGGTTTACTTCAAAGAAGCGGAGCTTGGCGACGACTTCGGCATCATCGGCGCCGCCGAACTGTTGTTTTGACGCGGTTTCCTTATAATAGGGCGGCCTGCCGAGTGTGCGGACAAAGCGTAACGGGAGGTCGGAAGACAGCCGTCTCCCTGTCGGGAGATTGACGGTCAACAAGGTAAGACTTCTTGTCCACCGATTACACGGATTTTTTGTTTCAACACACCGCTTAAATCTGGGGGAATCTGCCGCCGTACCGCGCAATCTGTGGACCTTTTGGCTTTTCGTTTCCTTAACGTGTTGACCGTGGGGAGCGGGGGCAACAAGGTAAGACTTCTTGTCCACCGATTACACAGATGAACACAGATTTTAATCCGGGGGAATCTGCCGCCGTACGGCGCAATCTGTGGACCTTTTGGCTTTTCGTTTCCGTACCTTGTTGACCGTGGATCGCCGTCTCCCCGTCGGGAAATTGCGGTCCGCGTATCGTAGATTTGCAGATACTATGTCCCGTATCAGCAGATACTACGTCGAGTATCAGCAGACCCCGCATCGCGGGTGTGCGGACACACTCTGCTAAGTGCGCGGACACACTCTGCCAAGTGCGCGGACGCGCTCCGCCGGGTGTGCGGACACACTCTGCCAAGTGCGCGGACGCGCTCTGCTAAGTGCGCGGACACACTCTGCTAAGTGCGCGGACGCGCTCCGCCGGGTGCGCGGACGCGCTCCGCCGGGTGTGCGGACGCGCT
>JAIRNN010000313.1 GCA_031257995.1 Spirochaetaceae bacterium
TATCCTATTTGGTGGTATGATTTGCCGATGCCTATCTACAGCTTTCTTGATGAATATAATTTTTCCGGGAAAACCATAATACCTTTTACTGTTCACGGGGGCAGCCGCTTGTCCGGTACGGTGGAAAGAATTGTTCGGCTGGAACCGCGGGCTTCCGTTATTACAGATGGGCTTGCTATTTCCCGAAATGACGTTACACGTTCCGAACGAGATGTCATCGCATGGCTCCGCCGTCTTGGGATGGTGAAATGAAAAAAACCGCGATACTTATGATCGCCTTGACGCTGATCCCTTTCGCCGCCTGTGCCCAAAATGGGGCGGGAACAAGGCTCGCGCCAAACGCGCACCTCGCAACGCCGCCGGAGGAAGCATAGCCGCCCGCAGACAGCGGCACTCCGGCCCACCGACACAGTAAATAGTACCGTGAGCACCCCCGCCGTCTTTGTTGCTTAAGATGTTGACAGTGGAAGACTTCCCCCTCCGGGGAATTGATAATTGAAAATGATCTAATTTTGAAAGCTGCGTGTTCTATTGCCATAATTTTCCATTATCCGCTTCCCATTTTCAATGCCCCATAGGGGCACCCCCGCATAACTCTGCGAGATACACGATTCGAACGTGCCACCTTCGCCTCCGGAGGGCGACGCTCTATCCAAATGAGCTAATCTCGCGACTGTGGTATACTAGCACGATGAATATTTTTTGTCTAGATACGTTTGGGGCGGTGCTGTCGGCGGCGGTACAGTGTGAGGGGGGCGTTTTCTCGCTGGAGGTGGATGCGGGAGGGAAACATTCCGGACTGCTTTTGCCGGTGATGGACAATCTGTTGAAAACCGCCGGGGTAAGGCCCGCCGATATTGACGTTGCGGCGTGTATGCGGGGGCCGGGATCGTTTACGGGTATCCGTGTCGGGTTTGCGGCGGTTAAGGGGATCGCGGCGGCATGCGGGGCGAAGGCGGTGTCTATCCCTACGCTGGACTGTATGGCCCTGCCGTTTATGGACGACGAGGTGGACGAGACGACAAACGAAAAGGCGGTGGTTCCGGTCATTGACAGTAAGCGGCAACAGTTTTATACTGCCGTGTATCGTGGCAGAGAGCGGGTAACGGATTATCTTGACGTGAGAGCGGATGCTCTTGTTTCGGTGTTACGCGGCGGCAACGGAGAAGAGATTCTGTTCACCGGGCCGGATGCGGGAAACATGCGCGGGGCCTTGTCCGGCTTGCTGACGGGGAAGCGTCTTTCTGCGGACCCGTATTTTTCGTGGGGACAGGCACGGAATATGTTGCGCTTTTTAGCAAAAAGTGATAGAATAAAATGGGATGGGGAGCTTTCCGTTCCACTCTACATCAGAAAAAGTGACGCTGAGGAAAAATGGCAGAAGTTGTAGGAGCCGATATGCCCAAAAGACAGGAACCGGAGACAGTTGAAGATGTTGAATCGATTGAATCACTCGGGGAGATTGAGGAAAGCGGGGAGGTGGGGGAACTTGAACCGCTCGAAGAAGCCGAATTGCTGGAAGCGGAATCGAGCGAGGTGGAAATGGAAGACATGTCTCCCGATTCCACCAATTCGGCCGCTGACAAGGACGCATGGGTGGCCTCCGTTCAGGAGAACTTTCCTTCGTCAAAGAAAATATTCTCTACCTGTGTTTTTCCTGTCCTCATGATAACGCCGGAGTTTAAGATTACGTTTGCGAATAACGCCTGCAAGCATCTTTTTCGCGCCATACCGAAAATTGAGGGCAACCAGTTTATCAACGTGTTCGGCAATTGTTTCAAGATAGACGACATAAAAAGTATCCGCGAAGTCATCCTCAAGGGAACGAACAGTTATTCGTGGAAGGGCAAGGCGTACATCAAAAGCCGGGACCGGACGACCGTCGAGACCCGCGTCTATATCTTTCCAACGAGTCTTGACAATCATGCCCCGGTCGAATTCGGGGTGATGTTTGACGATGTGACGGAAGAGATGAGGCAGCTTCTCCGGGGCGTGTTCATGAGTTTGCTGGAGGCTTCCAAGCTCAAGGACAACGACACGGGTAAGCACATCGTCCGGGTCAACTACTATTCGGAGACATTGGCCCGCGCGTTGAAGAACCGGCCCGGTTACGATGTTGTTGACGCGGACTTCATCGACAACATCGGCTTTCTCGCGGCGATGCACGATGTCGGCAAGATCGGTACGCCGGACGACATCTTGAACAAGGAGGGGCCGCTCTCGGATTTCGAGTGGAGCGTGATGAAGGAGCATACCATCAACGGCGCGTTCATCCTGTCAACCTATCCGAACCCGATGGCGCGGGAGATTGCCATCGCGCACCATGAAAAATGGGACGGCAAAGGCTATCCCTATCAACTGAGCGGTGAAACGATTCCCCTTTCGGCGCGTATTGTCGCGATTGCCGATGTGTACGACGCGCTCCGCATGAAACGCAGTTACAAGCCGCCGTACACGCACGAGGTAGCGATGAAAAAGATCCTTGAATCCAAAGGCACCCACTTCGATCCCGATTTGATAGACATCATGCTGACGGTCACCGACACATTCGGCGAGTTGTATGAGAAATATACCGATGATTCCGCATAGCAGAATCAGTAAAGGGGTTCCTGCTAATGGGGGAAGTCTCCCCCTCGCTCCAGCCCGCTCTCCGGTCGATATGGACGCGCCTACGGCTATGCCTAAGGCGCGTCCACACCTCCCTCCGTCCAGCACAAACCCACAGGGGACTTGTCCCTTGTGGGTTTGCGCCGTCATCCGCTACCCCCTCTACGGGGGCACTGCCCCCGAAGGCATCATGGATGCCCCGCCCCCGATCCAAGCGGCGGTTTCTCCACCGGAGGGACAGCCACAAGGGGAATGTCGAAAATGACCGCGAAAATGATTGAAGAAGCGGTGGCGAAACATTTCAAAACGGCGGTTGGCCTGTCCCGCGATCTTGCCGCCCACCCTGAAATTTCCCACCAAGAGTTTGAATCAAGCCGGAAGATCGCCGCGATTCTCGAAGAGGCGGGGTTTGCGGTGGAGTACCCGTTTCAGGGATACCCGACGGCGTTCCGGGCAACCCGCGCAAACGGCGAGGGCCGGGCGGCGGCTTTCCTCGTTGAGTATGACGCGCTTCCCGGTATCGGCCATGCTTGCGGACACAATCTGCACGGGGCGCTTTCCGTACTCGCCGGTCTTGCGATGATGGAGCTGCGAAACGAGTTTCGGGGGACGATCTCCCTCGTCGGTACGCCGGGTGAGGAACAGGCGGGCGCAAAGATCGGGATGGCGGCAGCGGGCGTATTCGACGGGCTCTCCCTCGCGGCGATGATGCACTGTGTCGGCGGCGGATCGTGTCAGAGCAACATGGCGGCGTTGGGATTCCGGCAGTTTGACCTCTTTTTCGCGGGCAGGGCGGCCCACGCTGTCGCGGCCCCTTGGGAAGGAGCGTCCGCCCTCGCTTGCGCCCGGAAGTTTATCGATCTGGTCGATGCCCGCCGCGAATGTTTTACCCAGGATATCCACTTCAACGCGGTGTTCAAGGACGGCGGAGCGGCCCCGAACATTATCCCCGCGACGGCCTCGCTCAGGTTTGACATCCGCGCTGATTCTGATGAAAAACTGGACGTGATGGAACGCCTTGCGCGTAAGTGCATAGACGGCGCGGCCCTAGCGATGGACTGCACGGCGCGATTGGTTCAGGCGGGCGGCGAATATGCGGCGATGAAGCGATTGCCGGAGTGGGAAGAGAAGGCGGCCCGCGCATTGCGCGAGCGGGGCTTCAAAGTCGCGCCCGTTTCCCCGCCGCTTGGCTCCACCGACATGGGAAACGTGAGCCGGCGTTGCCCAGCCATCCAGCCCCTGCTCGCCGTAACCGACAAGCCTATCCCGTGGCATACCCCCGAATTTGCCGCCGCCTGCCTCACCCCGGAAGCCGAAGACGCGATGCGGCGCGGCGCGGAAGTTCTCGTCGAAATAGCCATTGACGCGCTTGATTCCCCTGTAAAAATAATTTTTTAAGGAAGAAATATTTATGAAAAAAGCGCTTTCCATTTTGACTGTTGCCGTTGTTCTTACGACAGCGGTTTGGACCCAGGATGTCGATTTCAGTGTGGGCGGGGGCGGTTTGCTGGTCAATGATTTTTCCGGCGGGGCCAAGAAAGGTGATGACATCATATCTTACCCTTATCTCGGCTTCGGTGGTTTCGTTTACCTTGACGCGACTTATGCGGAACTGTCGGTGGGATTCCTTGTTGGCAACGGTACGGTGATAAAGTCTAGCAATATCGTAAATAAGACACCGTGGACGTTATCGAGCATCAACATGGGGCTACTCGCAAAGTATCCCCTTGATCTCTCGGATGCGTTGATGCTTTTTCCTGCTCTGGGCATTGAGTACCAAATGTTCTTGTCTGCCAAACGTGACGGGACCGAGGTTGATGAACCCGATGATTTTAGCGCGTTTTGGATCAAGATCGGCGGCGGCATTGACTTTCACTTCACAAGAAATATCTACGTTCGCGGCGAGGCGCTTTTCGGCATCCGCTTAGCCAACAAAGTGGAAAAAGACTTGGCCGATTCGATGAAGGGAGACACCCTTTTCGGACTTGGCCCGACGGTCAAACTCGGGGCAGGCTACATGTTCTAAACGGAACTAAAGCCCCGGCCAACATCCGGCAATGCCGCCGGATGTTGCGCCGTTCCCGAACAGCAAGTCTGGGGACGGCGTACCGTTTTTTATCTCACCCCGAAGGCCGAAGACGCAGTGCGGCGCAGAGGTTCTCGTTGAAAATGGCCCTTGACGCGCTCAATCCCATAACGGGTAAACCCTTACCTTGACCTTGTATGAGGCGGCTCAATTTTTGAGTACAAAATTTTCGTTGTTCACAGAAATTTTCGTTTTTTTTTGAAAGAAAATCATAAAAAACGTAAAAACACTTGACAAAAATTTTCGGTTGTGGTATAAATAGAATCATCACACGACTGTCAAAACGGTGTGAAATTTTTTTGCGAAGGAGGTTATGGTGTGAAAAAGCTGTTTTTTTTAGAAAATTGGTGTTTTAAAGATTTTAGTGAGAATCTATACCCCCCCCCCCGTCACCAGACGAGACTTATTCAAACCGACTCTATAGCCGTATAACCGCCGCCGGACGCGCCGAAAAAGACAAGCGCGGCAACAGTGCGGCATCTCTAGCCGTTTCTTTCCCATACAACATAACCGCCGTATTTTTGAGCGTCAAGCATTGGCAAAATCTCCAACGATTTTGTCCAGCTTCGCTTTCCGGCGGGGCATTCGTTTTTTCTATGCAACACGTTTCCGGTTGCTTTCCTCACGACTTTGCGGGGGATTCCCCTGTAAAAATATTTTTTAGGAGGGAATACTTATGAAAAAAGTGATTTCCATTATGACGGTTGCCGTTGTTGTTACGACAGCGGCTTGGGCACAGGGCTTCGCGCTGAGCGCGGGGGGCGGCGGCTTGCTGGCCGGCGATTTCACGGGAGGGGTCAAAGGTGACGGTTACAGCGTGACCTATCCCTATTTCGGCGGCGGCGGTTTTGCCTACTTTGACGCGACCTACGCGGAAGTGTCGGTAGGATTCTTTGTCGGCGGCGGCGATATGGTGATGAAAGGAGGCGGTACCGAGGAGAAGAAACCGTGGACGCTATCCAGCCTCAACTTGGGGCTGCTTGGAAAGTATCCCATCGCGCTCTCGGATGCGCTGACGCTCTTTCCTGCGGTAGGCATTGAGTACCAAGTGGTATTGTCTGCCAAGGTGGACGGAGAAACGGTTAAAAACAAGGGTGGCGATGATGCTGCTGGCGATTTCAGCGCGCTTTGGATCAAGGCCGGTGTCGGGCTCGACGTTCAGCTCACAAGTAAACTCTACTTTCGCGGCGAGGCGCTTTTCGGTGTCCGTTTAGCCAACAAGTTTGAGAAAGATCGGGCCGAAGGGGACATAAAAACCAAGCTCGGCCTTGGCCCAACGGTCAAACTCGGGGTGGGTTACAAGTTCTAAACGGCTGGAGTCCCGACTCATATCCGGCAATGCCGCCGAGTGTGAGCAAGCGCCGTTCCCAGACAGCAAGTCTGGGAACGGCGCACCGTTTTTTCTTGTCTCCCATCTCTTGCCAAAATCCATACAGGATCAAGCCCTTTTGGGGGAATGGAAAATGGATAATTGAAAATGACACTCGCCTCATTCCCTGTGGAGGGGATGGGGTTTTAGGGGCGGATCCCGGGACGATGTCCTTTGGAGAGGGGGATAGCGTAAGACGGGGCCTATTGCATTTATCTGTGGTGGAGCATTTTTGGGGCCCACGCCGTGTCGCAGAAATGCCAAAACACGCTCAATGTTTCGCGTACAGCATTGGGCATCCCCCTCTTTATCTCTCATCCCTTGCCAAAGCCCGCCCTTTTGATTATATTTGACGGGTGGAAAGCTCTAACGAAAGAACCAATGCGGACGCTCAGGTTGCGGGCGGCGAATTCCCTGAAGACGAGTTTCCCGGCGGTGACGCGCTGCTGGAAGAGGAGATTATCGACGCGGTTGCGGCGGAACGCGGAGAGGGGGGCGGCTTTGCGCCTATAAAAAAGCATTTTGAGGAAACGGGCCACAAGGCGTTTGACGATCCGGCGTATTACAAGACGGCTCTTGGCGGGGGCGGTGATCTCGTTCAGCGGCTGCATACGGTATTCCAAAAGTTGCTCCAAACGAAGGATCCTAAGGACCGCTCCCAGTTCCGTATGCAGATTAGTCCGGTGTTCTGGGAATATATGGGGGTTCTCGCCCGCCAAACCATTCTGTCGATGCCCGACCCCAAGCGGTTTTTGCTCCGTTTCGCGCTGCTCCATCCGGGGGTTCTCTCTGCCAACCATCGGCAACTGTTTTCTACTATTATAAGGAAAAACCGCACGAATGAACCGGTGTACTATTTGGACGAATGGTTTGCTGAGATCGGACGCGGTGATATCCGTCCTTCGTCTACCGACGAAGTGCGCGTCTTCCGTAGAAATACGGAAGTGCATCTGAAAGAGCTGCACGAAAAGGCTCGCGGGAAACTCGAAGGCGCAAAGGGGATGATTCTCCTTAAAGACAAGGAGCGGTTCGGCATGGATGCCCGGATCAAAGATCAAATCGCCGCGCTCACGACGCATACTCCCTCGCGGGTTTTTGCCAATGTGTCCGACCGTTATACCGACTCGCAACGGAAGCTATTTACCGAGATTCAGGATTTGATGCGGGGTATGATCAGGGTTGACCGTGAGATCGAAGGCTTGTTGCGCGACATCGAAAATGCGGAGTCCGATGTTGACGCGCTGTCCGGTAAACTCACGCTAAGCGGTAAGGCGGTAACGGCAATCGATACCGGGGCGATCGACGGTGAATTCCAGACGATCCGTCAGATGGTCAAGATGAGTGTCGGCCGCCGAGGAAACGCTTTTCCCATTCTTTCGAGCGAGTACTTTCATTGTCTCCCGAACGGCATCGGGACGCGGGAAAACGTGATCAGTGTGCTGTCGTGGATCGAGAGCATCGACGAGGAAGCCTATATCCGTATTCACCGAAAACAGGTTGAACGCATCGTACCCTACGTGATCCTCGTGCCCTCTTACGGTGATTTCGGTTTTTGTTGGGAGCCCTTTGAGCGTTTGAACAAGGCGACAAGCCGGGGCCGTATTGTCATTCCCATGTATCCCAAGAACCTCACCGTCGCGGTTCTCCTAGCTGTAGCCGATCTCCGCTGGCAGGCCGCTAAAGAAAAGGCTTCCTACTACTGGATGGAGGAGGGGCTTACCGGCAACTACTACCAATGGTTTGCCAAGCAAAAAGTGCGTGGCGACATCAAAGGCTATTTTATGCAGGACTATTTTTTCTGGATGACGAAGGAGAGTGAGGGCATCCAGAAACTGGACAAAGAGTTGCGCGGCATTTTCTGGCGTTATATGCCGTTCACCCGGCGGGTAAAGGAGAGGCTCAAGAGCCGCAACCTCGTCTATCAGGAGTTGTATCAGCGCGACCTGAACCGGGCGATATCCGACTTATAAGAGAAGAGATAGGAAGCAAGGGGGACACCCAATACCACGCGCGAAACATTGAGCGCGTTTCTGCCATTTCCTGCGGCACGGTGCCCGAAAAATATTCCACCACAGATAAATGCAACAGGCCCCGTCTCCCCCTTCGCTCCAGTCCGCCGCCCGCAAGCGGGCTTAGGGTCTTACGCTACCCCCTCTCCTAGGGGTTTCACCCCTAAAACCCCGTATTAATCACGGCTTTAATCACAGAAAACCGCAGATTACGAAGATCAGTATAGATGAACACGGATAAAGAGGATCATAGGGTGAAGAATCCGTATCCATCCATGTCATCGGTGTTCA
>JAIRNN010000247.1 GCA_031257995.1 Spirochaetaceae bacterium
CATAACAGGACTGTTTACGCTACGCCCGCAGTAGCGGGCTTGGTCTTCCGTTCGCTAGGTCATTCCGCTACGCTCCATTCCCACGCTCACTCCAGACACATTTGGGCGGCACGAAACCCTACGGGTTTTTTCATTGTGCCGCCCAAGCGTCGTAAACAGCCGGAACGTTACAGGGATTACACAGTTTCAAGCGGCGCGTTAAAACAAAACATCTGGGTAATCTGCGCAATCTATGGACCCTTTTCCGTTATCCATTCGCGGGGGTGCATAGGAAATCGCCATTTAAGACCACCCGCGCGCCTTCTAAACTCCTTCGCCGCCTTCTGCGCCTCTGCGACCCGTCAGCCTAAACGGAAGTCCGGTTCAGGTTGAGATCCCCTGTCCTCCCATGAAGAAAAACATCGTGTTTTTGCCCAGCGAAAAAACAGAGGGCGCGGCGTAAAAATATACGGCGCAAAACCTTATTGGTAATCGTCATCGCGCCTTCTTTTACTCCTTTCCGGCGCTGTACACCGCCGAACCGCCGACAAAATAGCGGGACAGCGTGATAAACATGATGATGACCGGGATACTCGCCAGAAACGCCACGGCCATCATCGCGCCCTCGTCGGCAAACTTTTCCTCGGCGAAACTTACGATATAGGTGGGGATAGTCTTGAGACGCTTGTCCTGCGCGACCATCAGCGGCCAGAGCAGGTTGTCCCACTGCTGGCGGAACGAAAGAATGGCGAGGCTCGCCAGAGCGGGGCCTGAGTTGACCATCACGATCTTCAGGAAGATGCCCGGCTCGGTAGTTCCGTCAATGCGGGCCGCGTCGAGGATATCGGTGGGAAAGGTTTGCAGGTATTGGCGCATCATAAACACCCCGAAGGCGTTCATCATAAACGGCACGATGAGGCCGGCGTAGGAGTTTTGCAAGCGCAGGTTAAGCGCGACCATGTAGAGCGGTACCATGATCGTCTCGAACGGGATCATCATCGTCATCATGATGGCCATGAACACGATGTTCCGCGCCTTGAAACGAAACTTCGAGAGGCCGTATCCGGTGAGCGAGGACAGCATCACGGTGGTGAACGAGACGACAACCGCCACAAAGAGCGAATTCATCACGTTGCGGATGAATACGAAATTCCCGTCGTTGCCGGCAATTGCCCGGTAGAAGTTGCTCCACTCCACGCGGCTGGGCAGCCAGCGGTAGGGCATATGCGTGATTTCCAGCGCGGGCATGAACGAGGCCGTAACCATAAAGACCAGCGGCAGCAGCACAAAAGCCGCGCCCGCAACTAACGCGGCAACGGCGAGATAATCGGGAAGCCGCCGCGCCGTTCCCGTTGCGGATATGGTTGCTGTTATTCTAGGCATCTTGCCGCCTCCTATATATTGTGGTTCCCCTGAAATCCCGGCGGGGTCTTAGGGGCGGAACCCGGGACGATGTCCTTTGGAGAGGGGGATAGCGTAAGCTCCCAAGCCGTGCTTGCGAGCAAGCATTTGCGGACGGCGGGCTGGAGCGAAAGGCCGGCAATTTGCCGCCCCTTCCCCCTTTTCTATTTTTAGACATCATAGTCCCTCCTTAATAGGTAACTTCGTCACTCTTGGACACACGAAACTGAATGACCGTCAAGACCAGCATGGTTACAAAGAGCAGGATGCTCATCACCGAAGCGCGGCCCACGTTGTAGTCGCGCATCGCCTGTGTGTAGATGTTCAGCGTGATCACGTCGATGGGGGAACGCGGCGCTCCGGACTGGATGAAGAGATACTGCGTGGAAAACGTTTTGAGGCACTGGAGCATCGCCATGATTGATACGAGCATCGTCGTGGGTTTGAGCAAGGGCAACGTTATCCCGGTAAACACCTTGATGCGGCTCGCGCCGTCTATTTTCGCGCTCTCGTAGAGGCCGGACGGTATCTTGGTCAGCCCCGTGATGAAGAGGATGGTGAAATAGCCGACGTATTTCCAGAAATAGACGACCATCGTCGAGACCCGCACCATCGTTCCGTTGGAAAGCCAGCGCCAGTCAACGCCCTTTTGGAAGAACGCCGCGTTCAGCAACTGGTTGGCGATGCCGGTCGGCTGAAAGATAATCATCCAGATAAGCGCGGCCACCGCTGACGAGAGGATCGCCGGCGAGTAAAAGACTAGTTGCCATGCCCGTCCGCCTCTGCCGCGTCCCGTGATGAGACTGGCGAGGAAGAGGCTCACGAGAACAAGAGGGACAAAGGTTCCCAGGGTAAACAAGACCGTTGCCCGCACCGAATTCCAGAACCCCGGCGAGGCCAGCACCGTAACATAGTTGGCCAGCCCGATGAATACCGGCGGCACAAGGGAGATCATGTTCTTCCGGTAAAAACTCATCACAAAGGCGTTGATGATCGGGTAAAACGAGAACACCGCGAAGAACACGATCGCGGGGGTTACAAAGAGCAACCCCCATCGTGCCAGCTTAGGCTCAAGGCCGCGCGCTTTACTTGTTTTCATCGACCACAGCCTGCGCTTCCCGTTTCAGCGCCGTATATGCCTCACGGGGGGTGGTACTCGTCGTCATAACCTCCACGATGGCGTTCTGGATCAACTCGTTGATTCTCCAACTGAACCCGGAGTGGTAAACCACATGAGCGTTTTTCAGATCGTTCACAAACACCTCGCTGTAGGGCATACTCTTGAACAAGTCCCCTTCAAACACCGTCGTTGACGGCTGGGTTAGGGCGACATTTTTAAGGTAGTCGTTGCCGTGACTGAGCATATAGGAGACAAACTTCCACGCCTCGACCTGCTCGCGTTCGGGTATCTGCGAATTGACCATGTAGTACTGGAAATAGTAGTTGTTGCTGATGGGTTCCCCGCCCGCGAAAACCGGATACGGGATGACCGCCCAATCATCACTGTTATAGAAGGCTTCGTTTGCCGCCCTCATGCGGGCTTCCTGATAGAGGCCGGAAAGGTGCATCGCAACCTCGTCCTTGTCGTTGTCAAAGAGGCGGCGGGCAGCGGTCATGGCGGGCGCGCCGAGATTTTTCCCATTCGGCCCCCACTCCTTCATAAAGGCAAGCGCCTTCACCCAAGCCGCTTCCCCGACGATGACCTCCGCGCCGTCATCGCTTACCACTTTGCCGCCCAACTGTTCGACCATCGGCGCCCAACTGATGAGATAATCGCCGTAGCGGAAGTCAAACCCGCGCCGCGTGATGATGTCGCCATCGCGTTTCACGATCTTTTCGGAAGCGGCCATCACGTCTTCCCATGTTTTGGGATAGTTGTCCGGGTCCAGCCCCGCCTCGCGGAACATCCGCTTGTTGATATACACACAGAAGTTGACCATTTCGAGCGGCAACCCATATATCTTGCCCTTTTTCCCGAACCACGAACCGTCAGAGTCGGTAACGGGTCCCAACATTCCGGGGAGATACGCCGCCTCAAGCTCCGCCTCGTTCTTGAAGCCAAGCTCCGTAACCGGAACCGGAGCGCACAAGCCCTGCATGAATATCGGATAGGCTTTTTGCAGTTCCAGATTCCAGATAGACGGCGCGTTGTTCGCCGCATAAGCCGCCGGGATGAGATCCTGAATCTTCGTTGACGGATACACCGAATAGTTGATCGTTACGTTAGGATGCCCGGCCATATACTCCGCCGCAAACTGCTCCTCCATCTTCTGCCGGTTTGGATCCTCATGCGTCCACAGATTCAGCACGATAGGCGCGCCGTCATCGGCCTTCTTCGCGCACGAGACGCACAACGCCGCAACCGCCAGCGCGGCCAAAACCAGAGATACCTTCTTCGTTACCTTCATCATTTCCTCCAATGATATATGAAAAATTAATCAAGCACGTCTAAAAACTAACGAATATTTTAGACGTGAACAACTATAACACACCCCGCAAGACAAGTCAAACGATTTTTTTATTTTCTCTTTTGCGGGCAGTGGGGGAAAGCCTCCCCCCTCGCTCCGGCCAATGCTTGCTTTGCAAGCCCGTCCTCCGCTACCCTCCTCTACGGGGGCTGGCCCCCGTAACGCCCCCGTCATCCCCCGCTAAAGGTATCAGTCTGGAAGGACTACCGGCAGTGCGCGAGACTGTCGGACAAAAATCCGAGCCGCCTTATGGCGCAATCCGCGGAGCCTTTTCATCCGAGGCCGCCTGCGGTTATCCGTGATTTTTTTGCGCTTTTTCTGTTGAAAATCAGTGATAATGTCCCATAGATAATTCAATAGAAATGTCACATTGGCAGAATGGAGCCGGAGGCATCAATGGCTGGGAAATTACCGGCGGGACAAAAAGAATTACTTCGAGGGAAACTGCCGGAGATGGTGAAACAGGGGAAAATGACGCTCAGGGCGGCGGCGGACCAGATGAAAATCAGTTACCGGCAGGGAACGCGCCTGGATCGGGGCGGCATGGGATTGACACGCGGTTCCCGCGGGAAACCATCGAACCGCGGAACGGCAGCGGATATCCGCGGCCGGGCGCATGAACTCTGCCGGAAGCTTTGCCGCGATTTCGGGCCGGCCTTCGCGGCGGAGAAGCCGGCGGGGGAACTACTATAGTAGTTCCACTTAAATAGACCTAACACCAATAATTGTAAATTGCAGTCTGAAGTAAATCGCGAAAAGCAGCGGTGTCACGCAAAGTACGCTTCATATTTGCCCAGTCTTTTTCT
>JAIRNN010000355.1 GCA_031257995.1 Spirochaetaceae bacterium
CGGCCAAACCCGCGTCCCCGTCCGGATAACCGCCCGCTTTACGGCCCGAAAGAAGGTGCCGCCAGCCTCAAACGTCCCGGCCCAAGACGGCCCCAAGAGAGGTCTGCCCAAGCCGCAACATGGAGTTTTGGAACAGGCTCAATGGATAATGGCGGGGTTTTAGGGGTGGAACCCCCAGTAGCTAAACTTGACCCACAAAATGAAAGAGTAAAACCTGCGAACAGCGCGAACAGACACGAACGGCATCGGGTAACCTTCATTCTCCACTCGACTTAGGGTAAAACACCGTTTCAATCAACACTCCCAAAACAAAAGTTTGTGTCGTTCGTGGTTATTCTGTGGGTCAAGTTTAGGGCTTAATCACAAGGGACCGCAGAAGAACACAGATGAAGCGGTGTTCACTGTGAAAAATCCGCATACATCTGTGGTATCCGTGTCGCTATTTGACGCCATCTGTGGTGAACCGGGATTTCGGACTGTGATTAAGCCGTAAACAACAGGCGGCGACCATGCGGCTTCCCCCTACTGGGCTAGTATCAATGTCCGATACTAGCCCAGAAACGATGGGCACTACTGGTCTGATGTTATTCGATAAAAGGCGAAATATGTTGACTATATAGTTGTTCTACTATAACTATTCAGCCGTCTTTATTACCGTGGGCGTTGCGGGGGTGGGAAACCCCCGCAGAGGGGGTAGCGGAGGGCGCAAGACCGTAGCGAGGGGGAGACTTCCCCCATCTGATTTTCTATTATCCATTTCCCATTTTCAATTCCCCATAGGGGTAAGGAGGAGACGGGGCCTGTTACTTTTATCCACGGTGAAACATTTTTTGGGCCCCACACCGTGCCGCAGAAATGGCGGAAACGCGCTCAACGTCTCGCGCGAGGCATTGGGTGTCACCCTCCTTATTAATTATCTGCGAAGCCATTGCTCTTGCCATTCGTGGCGGTTTCCGGTAGAGTAAGGGCATGGCGCTTTCTTTATACAATACGCTGGGCCGGAAGACGGAGGTTTTTACGCCGCGGGTGTCCGGCGAGGCAGGGTTTTACGGTTGCGGGCCGACGGTTTACAATTACGCGCATATCGGCAACCTGCGCGCGTATGTGACGCACGATGTGCTGGTGCGGACTCTGCGCGAGCGCGGCTACCGGGTAACGCACGTGATGAACATTACCGACGTAGGGCATCTTTCCGGCGACAACGACGAGGGCGAGGACAAGATGGTAAAGAGCGCCGAGGAGGCGCGGAAGTCGGTGCTGGAGGTGGCGCGGGTCTACACCGAGGCGTTTTTCAAGGATACGGAGGCGCTTAACATTAGGCGGCCTGACGTGGTGTGCCGGGCGACGGAGCATATCGGCGAGATGATCGCGCTCATCAAGCGGATCGAGGCGGGCGGTTATACGTACTTTTCCGGTGGCAATCTCTATTTTGACGTGACGAAGTTTCCGAATTACGGCGAGCTTGCCCTGCTCAGACTTGACGAGCTGGAGGCGGGTGCGCGGGTCGGCGTTGACAAGAACAAGCGGGGGCCGCACGACTTCGTGTTGTGGTTCACGAAGAGCAAGTTTGAGAATCAGGCGCTCGTGTGGGACAGTCCGTGGGGGCGCGGGTATCCGGGCTGGCATATCGAGTGTACGGCGATGAGCAGCAAGTATCTCGGCGAGCAGTTTGACATTCATGCGGGCGGCATCGACCACATTCCGATCCACCACACCAACGAGATTGCGCAGGCGGAGGCGGGTTACGGAAAACGTCCGTGGGTTCGTTACTGGGTGCACAACGAGTTTCTCGTGATGAACAAGGGTAAGATGTCCAAATCGGCGGGCGGTTTTTTGACATTGCAAACGCTTGCCGAAAACGGGTTTGACGCGCTCGATTACCGCTACTTCCTGTTAGGCGCCCATTACCGGAGCCAGTTGCAATTCTCGTTTGACGCGCTTCTGGGGGCAAAGAGTGCCCGCGCTTCCCTCCTTGATAAACTCTATGCTACTGCGGATAAGACAACGTCCGAACAGGCGCAAGCGGCTTGTGCGGCGGGTATTTCAGGCAAGGCAGCAGACTACCTTGCCGCTTTTAACGTGGCCATCGACGAAGATCTTTCCACGCCACGCGCGCTGGCGGAGTTGTGGGGAATTCTTCGTGATACCGGCGTTGACCCGGCCCTCACGCTGGCCGCCGCGTTCAGGATGGACCGGATCCTCGGTCTCCGTCTGGAAGAGGCGGCGTTCAGCCGGCACACGGACACGGTTGACGGCGCGTTTGCCCTGGATATAGAGCGTCTGATCGCCGAAAGAGCCGAGGCAAAGAAGGCCAAGCAGTTCGCCCGCGCCGACGAGATTCGCGCCCATCTCAAGGAACGCGGCATCCTCCTCGAAGACACCAAAGAAGGGACGGTCTGGAAGAGGATTAAATAGGGGATAATAAAGGCGGCACTTTGATACAACTTTCAGGGCTGTGGAAAACCGCCGCACTCTCGTATCACACTGCGGCCAAGTGTCCCCACAAGTGATGTTTCCCCTTGAAAAACCGTTATTTATCCCGTTCCTGCTGTCTTGCCCGCAATTGCGCCAATTCCCGCTCCAGCGTTTCAACCTTGGACAACAACAACGCCTCAGACTTGGACCGTTCAGACTGCAACGCCTCGTTCTTGGACCGCTCCGCCCCGACTTTAGAACGCTCCGCCTCAACCTCGGACACCCACTTCTCCCGCTCCCGCGCCTTATTCAATGCCACGCGCAAGATACTCGTCCTTGTAGGCATCCCGGTCGCGCCACGCCTTCATGTAGAAGTTGTATGACGACCGTATCTCCTTCGCCAGCGAGAAATTTCTCAGGTCATCGAGAATATCCCTCGCCGCAGGATACGCTTTTGCTAACACGCCCGCCTCCTCTCCGGTTTCGCACCGGAAACACTGCAAGGCCGTGCCCTGCTCCCGTTGTCCTCTTGGGGCATCTTCGGCAACTCTATGATAACCGCGTTTTCCAGGTTTGTAAAGAGCGCGCCGGTCTTTTCTTCGCGGAGCGCGATGTTGTGAATGTACCCGGGCAGTTCCGGCAGCACGGTGAAGCCGCAGATGGCGACGCAGTACGCCGGACGGATCTTGTCGTAGTTGCGGCCGCGGCGCAACTGCCCGGTGGTCAGGGCAACAGCGCTTACTTTTTTATGACAGGATAAGAACCAAGAAGTCCCAGAGGGAGGGAAACAATGGAATTATCAGAAGAAGCGCTCAAGGCGGATGAAAGAGAATCTTGGGCAGATACCGGATCCGGGGAGGCAACGGGCCCGTATACGGCATAAGTTAACAGGCCTGT
>JAIRNN010000356.1 GCA_031257995.1 Spirochaetaceae bacterium
GTGCTGGACGGGGCGGCGTTTCTCAAAATGCTTACCGGAAGGAACTGGACGAAGGAATACGCGGACGCGGGTTACAAAGCGAAACCGGGCGACTGGCTTGTGGCGGAGTGGTACAACAATCGGACGGGAAAGAAGCATTTCACGCTGGAGTATCCGCAGAAGTGGAACAGCCTGCGGGACAGCGTGACCGTGAGAGAGGGCGTTATACGCAGTTACCGGGTTTACCGTGTGAAGGGGTGATTGTATGGCAAAAAGGAAAATGACTCGCGGTTACTGGCTTGTTTTTGCGTATGGCATTTTGTCCTGTTTTCCATACCTTGTTATCACGTTTGTATTGGGTTTCATTGACATGATAATGGATACCCGCCTTGAGAGCAGAGTGGAAAGGGCCAATTACAGGATATGGCTCTTTTTGAGAAAGCTGTAAGGAGAAAACATTATGGGAAAGGGATTGAAGAAACTTTTTGTGTCGCAGCCTATGAAGGGCCTGACGGACGCGCAGATTAAAGCGGATACGCTGTTACTCATAATTTTCGGGTTTCTCACCCTGCTTTTTTGCGCGGTTACTGTTTTGTGCGTGTACGCGCTTTGTACCGCCGCGTTCGAAAACAAAGGGGAGTATTTCTTTTTCATGCTTCTTGCGGCTTCACAGGGATATACCGGTTATCAGGTTTACGGGCTGTTTGCGGAGGAAGTGCGAAACCATCTGAAGAGGGGGAGTAAGTGAATGCGCGTTATATGGCGATCCCTGTCCGTCTGTTTGTTATTCTCATTGTCCTTGCCGCTCTACTCACAGCAGGGAACGTTGGACAGTATCTATACTTCACTGGACGAATTAGAACGGACGCTGCTCGATATACAGAGCGAGAACGAGAGCTTGAAGAGCGGCATGGAGACCTTGAGAGAGAACTTGACGGAGAGCGAGGCCGCCAACAGGAGGCTCTCGGCATTGTCAGCGGAATTGAGGACTCTCTCGGAAGAACAGGGACAAGCGTTCGCGAGGCAGTCGAGATTGTTAGAAGGCTCAGAGAAGAGCTTAAGACGCTGGAGGTTTGCCTCAATCATTGAGGGGGCGGCGGTCATTGTGTTGTTCGCGGTAATCATAGGAGGGAAGTAGCGGTGTTTCAGAACAGGTTTGACGCGGGGGAACTGAACAAGTGGCGCATGGGGCTGGCGGATGACCCGGCGTACCAGCGGGGGAAGTGGTGATAAGAGGCCATTTTGATACGCGCCTTGAGGACGGGACAATCAGGTGTGGATGGAATGCTGCTGCCGATGACGTAAATTCTGATGATTGGGTGGAGGCATAAGACGAACACGGTTTTTACAAACAGGGTTAAACCCTAAATTTTTATTTTAGAGGAGAGTATATTATGGCACAGCAAACAGATTTAGACCAGTCTCTGAACGAGATTGTGTCAGGGGAGACACCGGCGCCGTTTGATATTTTTAGCCGGGTAACCATCCTTGAGGAAGAAGCCGGGGATAGCGTCCGCAAAGATTTTGCGGACGATACGGGCGGCAACGTCGTGGGCGCGGTGAGCCTTGAGCATATCGGGCAGACAACCCGGTATATGTCAAGCAAAACCGTTCTGTCGGTACACGAGGACGCGCCCCAGCACGTGGAGACCCCGATACCAACGGCAACGCCGCAAGATGACGGGTTTATGACCGCCGAGCAAGCCGCCCTGCTGGAACAGCACGACGGGGACATCGAGACGCTGAAATCGGCTGTCGGGAAATGGATCGGGCGGGACTTCGCGACAAAGGCCGCGCTGGACGCTTGGGTGGCGCAAGGCATACCGGCTGCGGTGGCGGCGGGGGATTTTACCGATGTAACCGATGACGAATCGCGCGAAGGCCACCACACAAGGTACGCCTGTGTGATCACGGAAGGCGAAAAAGCGTTCGCGTACCGGTTCGTTGTGACGGTAGACCCGATAGCCGTTATCGGCAACGGGACAAAAGGTGTCGGCAAAGGCGTTGCCGACACTGCGGCAAACGCGGGGAAAATAGTGGCCGGAGAAGACGGCGTAATGTATGTGGCGCAGTTTGCGGAACTGGTCTTGCAGGTCGGGGACGTGAGCGGTGTTCTCGATGAGATTAACGGGGAGGCGGCGTAATGAGTATCGCGACAAAACTTGATTATTTGAACGAAACGAAAGCCCTGATCAAAACAGCGATACAGGGTAAAGGGGTCACGGTGCCGGACGGGGCGACATTCCGGTCGTATGCCGGGAAAATCAGCGGGATAGTCGGCGTTGCGGTCGAGGTGTGGAACGTGACCAATTCGCCGATGACAAACCCCGGAACCGGTATCGGCGGCATAAGCTGGAAAGACCCGGTCGGGGTACAGTTTGACCACATCGGGATTTACGAAAACGGCGCGGAGACGGCTCAAGTCACAACCGGAACCGGGAGATGGGAGCCTCCCGAAGGAGAACACCAGTTCACGATAAAAGTAGTGTTCGAGGACGGGCGGACAAGTGTCGGCTACCAGTTGCCGCAGACGACCTACTACAACAGGTACGACGCGGTACTTGCGAGCGCGACCGTTCCGCTTGCCGGCCCGCTGACAGTGACGCTGCTGTTTGACAACTACGTACACGCGGCAAGCGCGGCGGGGATAACAATAGGCGGCATAGCGGACGGGGTACAGTTGCTTGACCAGCCCGACAGCCGCACTATCCGGCTTTCGCTTTCGAGCAAGATATTTGTGTCAGGGGAAAGCTACACCATAAATTACAACGCCGCCGAGGGGGATATCGAACTGTCGGACGGGAGCCCCCTTCCTTCCATAAGCCTGTTTCCGGTCAGCAATAATTCGTCTTACAGCCCTGCCTCGTTTGTGAGCGCGGAAATACCGGCTAACCAGCCGTCAACCCTCGTGCTGGTGATGAGCCGCGAAATCAGCATAGCAAGCGCGGGAGGGTTTACGCTGTCGAACACCTCGGCGCAAATCCGCTCGGTGGTTTCGGAGGGAGCGACCATCGAATTTGAACTGACGGAACCCGTGGACGCGCCGGCCGTGGAAAGCGATATAAAGCTCAGTTTTTCCGGCGGCGGGGCTGCTGATGATTTTGGTTTCGCGGTACCCGCGTTTTCAAACGGGGAAGTGGACAACTACTCGACAAACCAAGCCCTCACCGCGCAGAGCGCGGAGGTTCCGGCAAGCGATCCGAAACTGCTGATAGTGGTAATGACCGGGGCGGTACAGATGACCGGCGGAGCCGGATTTTCCGTTACGGGAACCCAGCCGTTTGACCTTTCGGAATGCCCGTACCTAACAAGTGACGGCACGATTAAGTTTGTGCTGCCGGTTGAGGTGAACGCCACAAGCGCGCTCGCCGTGGAGTATGACGGAAGCGGGACGCTCAAGTCGGCTGGCGGGGACACGGTACACGCCTTTACCAAAAACGTGACAAACAACAGTACCAGCGTCAGCATAATACCGGGCGGTTCGGAGCCCCGGAATTTGGGGATAGTCGTGCTTGGACGCAACCCCGCGACCGCGGCGGAAGTCACGCAAGTTTTTACGTCGGTACACAAGACGGTGGCGGCGGGGCTATACAGCAACTTTGTTGAAGGGGACAGCATAATTCCGGTGTTGTAGTCGGCGTTGCCGTTTAACGTAACGGCGGGATACGATTCGGGGGGCGGCATAGCGATGACCAGCAACCCGGAGCTTGCGTCTGAACACGGCTATTACATGGAATGGGTCATAGCCGGTAAGAACGCATGGAAAGGGAAGAACGGGAACACCTTCGACCATGTGGCTATGCACTCCCGGAATGTCCTGGGGTATAGCGGCGAAACGAACGCTGACGGCCACTACATGAACGCAAGCAATGACAACACAACGGGATACCTAAACTGCAAGATGAGGCAGTATTTGCTGAACAATATGCTGCCCGCGTTAAAGGCGCTGGGGATACCGTTTGAGGAAAGCTGGATGAAGGCTCCGGCGCGGAAGGTGTCGAAGGGCGGCACCGCAAGCGATCCCGGATCGGACGTTATCAGCGACAAGCTGTTTTTACCCACCGAATACGAGATGCTGGGAAGCCACACCTACTCAAACAGCAACGCGGAGGCGGCGGCGGATCAGGGGAGGCTTGGTTATTACAACTCCAACGAGAGACGTATCAAGTACAACAAAGATAACGAGGTCCGCATTTATTGGGAGGCGTCACCGTACTCCGGCAACTCTACTACTTTTTGTTCCATTTCCTCATCCGGGTCTGCCTACTCTAACTATGCGTCCTATGTGAGGGGGATTGCGCCTGCTTTCTGTGTCGCGTAGCGGCACATCTTTCTATCCCGCCCCCTTGCGGGGCGGAGGCGAGACGACATCTAAACAGGATACCTGAAGGCCGCTATGCGGCCTCGAATTTTTTTTGAAAAACCGGGTATAATATGTTCGTGTCAAAAGTAAAGGCAAGGAACAGATCGGTCTCAAAGCTGGCAGTGTACCACAACGCGCTGAAGATGAACAGCGACATCGTGGAATGGCTTTCGCGCGATTTTGGGAGCAAGGAAACAAGCTTTCAAGTCAAAGTGAATAACGGCGTTATAGAGCGGCTCCCCCGTTCAATCGTGAGCGGCATCGAAACGGTCCTGCGTTTCGACCCGCGCATTAATCCGCAGTCCCTGAACGTGTCTCCGGCGAAAAGAGGTTACCGGATTGAATTTGACGTTTCTGAGGAGTGCGGCGAGGAAATAACCCGGATCGGAATAAGCAGGAAGTTTTTGCCTGAATACATACGGTTCCGGCAAACGGTCATTATGCGGCTTTTGGCAAGACTGCTGACCCTGATAGCAAGGGCAAACTGCATATACCCCTCCAAGATAGAGGATGTAAAAATGCCCCTTGATTATGTCATACGGATTCACTCTTTGGAACTGGCCGAAAGAAGGCGGCTGCAGGACAAGGCGCTGGGATGCTGCGAAGCCCTTATCACGGAACTGGAAATATGCGTAAACACCATACCGATTAAACCCTCCCAAGTTGAGCGGTTTATCGAAATGACCGATTATGAAATCCGGCTGCTCAAAGGATGGAGAAAGTCAACCAACGCCATGGCCAAAAAGATAAAAAAGGCGGACGAGGAACTCGCGGCGCGGATTGACAAAGACAAAAAGAAAGTGTAGGGTTTCAGGCGGGCATAGTCTGTACCGTACTCCGGCAACTCTACTACTTTTTGTAACATTAACTCATCCGGGTCTGCCAACAATAACAATGCGTCCAATGTGAGGGGGATTGCGCCTGATTCAGTGAGATGTCCTACGTGTAGGCTTTTTTGCCGAGACATCCGACACAGAAGGAGATTATGTCCAGCCGGATTTCCGGCGAACGTTAGCCTTGATACGTCCGGGCGGACGCTGAGGAGCCTTTGGTTCCCTTGTGCATGGATACCGCGGCAACTTCGGTTGCCTTCGCGTCATGGTATTTTCATGCCCGCTGGCGTTACGCGGCATACCACGCGAACCGCGCGATGGCTGAGACTGCTCCCCGGAGCGCGGATGCCGCACAAGGCGTTTTTTATTTATGACAAACGCGGAACGGCGCGAAGGAAGATACCTGAGGCGAAAAGCGCGGCGCGAAACCTCGAAACAGGCAAGGCTTGGAATCTATGACGATTTCGCGCGGGTTGCCGACACCGATAATTTATACAAATCTTTCCGCAAGGCGATGAAGGGTGTCTCGTGGAAAGAATCGGTACAACGCTACGAGATCAACGCCCTGAGAAACGTTATAGAAACCAAGCGCAAACTGCTTGCCGGAGAAACCCTCCAGATGGGGTTTGTGGAATTCGATATAAACGAACGGGGGAAATTGCGCCATATAAAAAGCGACCATATAATAAAACGTGTGGTAGACAAATGCCTGTGCGAGAATGTGGTGGTTCCGCTGTTATCCAACAGCCTGATATACGATAACGGAGCGAGCATAAAAGGGAAAGGCGTACATTTCGCGCTGCGCCGCCTTGTCAGGCATTTATCGGGATATTACCGGAGCAACGGGCGATCCAATGAAGGATATGCCCTTGTGGTGGACTTTTCAAAGTTTTTCGACAGCATAAACCACGCGATACTTTTTCATCTGCAAAACAAAATTATAAAAGACCAGCGAATCAGGCGTTTAATTTACAGTTACATCACCGCTTTCGGGGACGGCGTTTCGCTGGGTCTTGGAAGCCAAGTATCCCAGATTTCGGCGATATTTTATCCGTCCATTTTGGATCATTATATAAAAGAGCGTTTAAGAATTAAATACTATGGCCGTTACATGGACGATTTATATTTAATTCATCACGATAAAGAATACCTGAAAAAATGCCTGAAAGAAATATTGAGAATATGCGGAGTGTTGAAAATTAAAACAAACGAAAAGAAAACAAGGATAGTAAAATTAAGCGGGGGGATTAACTTTCTAAAAGGGAAATACCGGTTAATGCCGTCAGGGAAAGTATTGCGCTTGCCGGTGTCGGACAGCGCGAAGCGTATGAAACGCAAATTGAGAAAATTTAAAAAACTCATTGACGAAGGCAAGATGAGTTACGATGACCTGCGCTGCGCCTACCAGTCATGGCGGGGAAATTTCAGACGGCGGTTTAACGCTTTTCATCAAGTGCATTTCGCGGATAAATTATATTTTGATTTATTTATCGAAGGGAGAGACGTTAACGAAAAATATAAATTTTTCGACAGGGATTATATCACCCCGGCAGAATATAAAAAACGGACGGGGCTTAACTATAAAGGGGACGTGTATATCCTTGACAGCGATGACAACGGTTGCCGTTTTTGGGTAAAAGCCAAATACAGGGAAATTAAAAACTTTTCACTTCCTATGGTTTGCGCTTTGAAACCGCGCAAACCGCGAAGAAACTGGCGGCCCTCTTAATCCCCCGGCAGCAACGCGCCAAACGCCTCGATCTGGGCGTTGCTGATTTTTTCCCGGTCGCCGGGAACGCGGTGGTCGGCATAGCGCTGTAAGACCAGCGCGGTCTTGTGCCCGGTTTGCGACTGGACAAGTTTCCCTTCAAGACGCTGAACCATAAAGGTCGCGAAAAAATGCCGCCACGAATGAAACGTGTATTCGCGGGCTTGCGCGGGTTCCATGCCGGAAGCCTCCAGAGCTTCCCGGAGACCACGGGAAAATATACGCTGCTCAATGGGTTTTTCAGGGGAAATCTCGGCCCAAAAGACGGGGGACTCTGGCCCGTATCCGTGCGGATTGAGAGAGGTGGTTTCCCGGAGCGCGTCCATTACAAACCGGAAGGGAAGCTCCACCACGCGATCCTCGTTGTTCTTTGTTGTTTTATACCCGTCAACACGGTTCCACGAATGCCGGATATACAGGCAGCCCTCTCCCAGATCGCCCGCCCTGAGCGCCTGTATTTCCCCGGAACGAAGCCCGGTGACGGCGGCAAGCATATTGGCGGCTTTGGCCCGGCAGTCCGGCCACTCAAGACTAAAGATTTTTGTGACAATGTCGGGCGTGAGGATTTTGCGCTTGCGCTCCCTGCCGGAGAACATCACGAGGCCCAGCGTGACATCAAGCGGTATTTTTTCTTTCCGGTAAGCCCAGCGGAGGGGTATGCACCCGACAAGCATAATTTTATTTTTTCGCTGGTGCCCGACCGGAAGCGCGGCCACGCTGTCGGCAAAGGCGTTGACATCATCTTTCGTGACGTCGCCGAGCCGCTTGTCCTTAAAATACGGTTCCCAGTGTTTTACGATTGTTCGCAAAGACTCGTTCACATAACTCTTGTGAATGGAATTTTGCCGCCTGAGTTTTTCCCGGACATAGGGGGAATTGTCCCAGTCCCAGAATTCTTTAAGGTAATCGGCAAGAAGCGGCCCGTCCGGCCCGCCCGCGAAAACGCACGACTTCACGAAACCGCGATCCCGCAGGACACCGACAAGCATTTCAACATCGCGAACGGTGAGGGATGTTTCCCGCAGTAGCTTTCGGATGGAATCTGCCGGGACACTGACGGGGCCTTCTTTGCGCGGGATACCCTCGCGGTACCAGACCCACGCCTGTTTAACGGCGTCGGCGTACTTTTCTTTGCGGGTACTGACAGCCGGCAAATACCGGCCCGTAGCCTCGTCTTTGAACGCGACCAGATACGCGGACCTGCCGACACGGCGATAGACGGAGAAGGGCTGAACCATAACATAATCCTTCGCGGCAAGGGAACGATGGCGTTATGTGTCGTTCATGTGTCGTTTCTTTTTGTTACGGCTCCCTTCTCCGGGCGGCCTTGTTGTAAATCGTTGTGTTACAACAATTTAGGGTTTGAGCCGCGCGGGAATTGAACCCACGACCCACGCCTTAAAAGGGCGTTGCTCTACCGACTGAGCTAGCGGCCCATCCTCTTCCAAAGAGGCGGAGCGTTATCCTAGCAAAGGCGGCGATAAATGTCAAGTGTTCGCATTGCCTCAAAATAAAATTCCAACCCAAACAGACCGTGCCGATGGAGGGATCGGAGGGTCATATGGGGTTAACTTTGCAACAAAAACAGGCATTGACCGGACGGCGGGCTCATCGCTGCCGGCAGCCGGACAAAAAAACTAAATCAAAAATCCCGGACGAGTTTGTCCAAGCCGCCGGGTATAATCGTAAGTATGCCCCGCGCCCGCCGGCCCGTTGGGGGAAGGACGCCTTCCTCGCCGTGGACGGAAAACCGGTGAAACTCAAAGCGGGGGCCGCCAAACGGCGGCAGGGGGGCGGGAGAAAACCGGTCTGCGGGCCGGAAGGTATCGAATCGCGCAGGCGTATCCGGGCCTTTTTCCGGCGCCGGCGCGGGAAACTCCCGGCTCCCCTTATCCGGGAACAGATGTCCTTCTTTCAGGCATGGCCGGACTTCCGCATCACCCCGGCCATCAGGGACAAGCTCCTTAAGACAAGCCCCGCAGCCATCGGCCGGGCCCTCAAAGAAGACCGGAAAAAACGGGCCGTCCGGGGTATCGGCGGTACTAAACCGGGAAAACTCTTAAAAAAACATATTTCGGCGCGGACCTGTTACCCCTGGAATGAGCGGAAACGGCAAACAAGTTTGCTTGGCTTTTTTGAGATTGACACGGTTCGTCACTGCGGCGGACGGGATTCCGGGGAGTTTTGTCTCGCCCTGGACGCCGCCGGCGCCGCTTCCGGGCGGACTGAACTCCGTCCCCTCCTCAATAAAGCCCAAAAATGGGTCTTGGAAGCCCGCCAGGATATCCACTCCCGCCTCCCCTTTCCCCTTTTAGGCATTGACAGCGGTAACGGCCCCGAATTTATCAAGAGGGGAACCTTCGCCCTGTCGGGCTCGGTTGAGGAGCAACCATACCCTCCTGTCCCGGTGTGATTCCAGCCGTATCGCCTTTGCCAGAACCAGACCCTGTCATAAAAACGACAACTGTTTTGCGGAACGAAAAAACCTTAAACGCGTCCGGAAGTATGCCGGCTGCCGCCGCTTCGATACCCCGCGCGAACACCAGGCCCCCGCTGAACTTTACCGTTCCCTGCGCCCCCTCTTGAATTATTTCCTGCCTGCCGTCAAACTCATTGATAAGCGGCGGGCGGGTTCCAAAGCGCGCGAGGTCTGTGATACACCCGGGAGTCCCTGCCGGCGGCTGACGGGCTCCCCTAGCCTCTCGGCGGAGGTCAAGGCGGAACTGGCCCGGCGCTGCCGGCGGTACAATCCGGTTCTCCTCCAACAGGAGGTACACCGGGCGGTTGACGCGCTCATGGAGTTGAACCGGCAAAAGGCCCTC
>JAIRNN010000078.1 GCA_031257995.1 Spirochaetaceae bacterium
CGTGGATGAACCGATTCAGAAAACTCCTGGTGAGGTATGAGAAGAAGGCGCGGAACTATCGGGCTCTGGTGGAGTTCGCCTGTGCGGTTATTATTTGGCGAAACCTTATCCCTGTCCATCCCGGCCTTTTTCCCGGATAAGCTCTAAAAATACACAGCCGGGGGATTCTTTGGCGCCGGGAATCGGAACAAACAACCGGCAGCTTATAGATACTTTTAAACAAACTCAGGCAGGAAAAGGTATCCAGTACTGACTTTATCACCAATATTTGGGCAATCTGCAATTCCCTCCAGAGGCTTAACCGTTCAATCATAAAAGCACCCTCCTGCTTTGTTTCATCCGGTCTGTTTATCTCTACCGGGGGAAAAACGCCCCGTGTTCACCAGGGTTTCACACAGGGCGGCAAACAGCAGTTTCCCGTAAAACCATGCCCGCGCGCTTTTGTCCCGCTTCATCGGTACTTCCCCGTACTGAAAGAGTGATTTGAGCCGCTTGAATACCAGTTCTATCTCCCATCTCATCCGGTATAGTTCCAGTACCCGGGCCGCCGAAATCTCCTCCCCAAGGGATGTTGCCACAATGATATATTTGTTCCGTTCGCTTTCCACTGCGCCAGGCGCTTTTCCCTGCTGTTTCTTTTGCTTGCGCCGCTTCAGTCCGCCCTCTCGCTCTCCGCACCTTTTCGTATCGCACAGAGGCGGACGGGAACACTGACCCCGTTGACTTGGTGCTTCACGGCCATGCTCGCACTTGCTCCCACCGCCAGGTTCCTAAAACTCCCTGTCGGGCCGACTTTTTCTCCTTCCCCGTCATACACCCTGAACGCCCCCGCTCGCAGCCGCAGCACATAATCACTCCCCCGCTCCCGCAGATATTCCATCCCCGGTATCGTCCCATACGCCCGGTCCCCTGCCACGATATCCCCCTTCCAAATACCGTGAAGTTCGCAAGTTTTTCCCCGGCCTTCATGTCCGTCAGCCGCATTTCCCTCATCGCAAGACTGAACAGGTCAACCCCGTAACGCGGCATGTAGCATGCTTTCTTGCTCCCCCGCAACACTTCCTCGGTTCCGTCCACCAGGCAGGCGTGCTTCCCCAAAAGCCATGCCGGTTTTTCCGCCAGTATCCCCTGCCGCCGGCACAGGCGTTCACACAGCCACCGCAGCCATTCCGCGCTGTTCCCTATCCGTGACCAGATCGCTTTCTTGCTCAACTGCCATTCCCCTTCCATGCAGAGTATCGCGCTGGTTCCCCCAAAGGATTTCCCTTCGGTCAGGCACAGCAGTATCAGGCACAGCAAGTCCTCCGGCGTCTTGATTTCCCGCGCCCGCTGCAAGGCTCCCAGTGCTTTCGCCTGGGCTTCCCATCCCTCGGGCATGAGCGCAGTCAGTTGCTCAAATAAACACTTCTCCTCTCCCATGTCCTCTTTGTATCAGGTTTCCGCGCTTAAGTAAACGCATATGGGGCCTGTCCCCGGCGAGGGGGTTGCCCCTGCAGAGGGTCTGTCCCCGGTCGGGGGCCTGTCCCCGAAGAGGGGGCTGTCCTCCGGCGAGGGGCCTGTCCCCAAGCGAGGGGGCTGTCCCGGCGAGGGGCCTGTCCCCGGCAGAGGGCCCTGTCTCCCGTTGAGGGCCTGTCCCCGGCGGGGGCCTGTCTCCGCAGAGGGGGCTGTCCCTGTTGAGGGGCCTGTCCCCACAGAGGGCCCTGTCCCCGCAGAGGGGGCTGTCCCCCGGCAAGGGGCCTGTCCCCCTAACAGCAACCCCCAGCCTCCCGGCACGATTACCAAACAGTACCCGTCCAGAGGCAGCACGTCTCCTGCTCAACGAAAAGCCCCCGCACTAAATGGCAACGTGTCCCCCTATGAAGATCGCGGCGGGTCTTCCGGTTTTTTTGACGACCCGTGTTGTGATTGTGCCACCGGGCTGGTGTAACGCTAGGCGGTGTTCGCCGTCGGGTAAGTGCCGCGCCCGGTGGCAGGCGAAGGCGGCGCTGCCGGAACCGCAGGAGTTTTCAAATACGAAACTTTCGATGCCGCTCACGAAGACGGCGGGGCGGAGGAAAGCGGTTGCCGTGTCGTAAAAGAGCGCACCGAAGGCGGCGAAAGACTGCGCGTCGGCAGAGTCCCCCGCCAAGGCGTTGTACGCCGCTTCCTTGACCGCGAAAAAGGTCTTGGCCAACGCCGTTTTGTCCGTGTTTTGATCGATTCCTTCTATAATAACGTGCGTGATTCCGTCAAATATGACGGCGGGAAGATACTCGCCCCGGTACCGGATGGCTGCCGTTTTCCGGGGTGGGGGCAGCGCGACTTCGGCCTCGCCGTTTTCGGTGTCGGCAAGGACGGTGAGCGGGTCTTTCGCGCCGGATAGGGTTATGGAGATGGCAACTTTCCCGCATAATCCTTGTTTTCGCGCCACCCAAAGGCCGAAACTGCGGGCCGCGTTCCCGCAGAATTCCCCGCCCGCCATCTCAAGCCGCCAGAGCCTTCCGGTTTCTCCCTCCGCTTCCGGTATTCCTGGTATCACAAAGCCGGTTTGCTCAACCGCCGGATAATCCCGCATGACGCGATGCGCAATACGCCGCCGTTCCGCGTCCGTCCACACCGCGACCGGCACGGCCTGTTCGTCCGCCGCCTCGACCAATGCGGTAAGATTGCCGGCAGGATCGGCGATGGTAACACGGTACGGGGGCGGGGCATCTATGATGCCTTCGGGGGCGGGCCCCCGCAGAGGGGGGTGCCGGGAGCCATGCTTGCGTAGCAAGCTGGGGCGGGAGGCAGGGGGGAGACTTCCCCCCACCTCACTCGATAATTCTTCGGGCCGATAGACTTTTTTTTCCATATCCCGTATCATACTACAAACGCAACAAAATAGGAGGAATTATGAAAAAAGCATTTTTGTTGTTGATTGTCGGGGTTCTCGTTTCAGGCGCGGTTTTCGCGGGCGGGAAGAAAGGAGCGGATCAAGCGGGCGACCAGTCGCTTGAAAAGGTGCTCAAGGCGAAGAAGCTGGTGCTCGGTCTTGACGACGCCTTCCCGCCGATGGGTTTTCGCAACGAGGCAAACGAGATTGTCGGTTACGACATTGACCTCGCGCGGGAAGTTGCCCGGAGGCTCGGTGTGGAGCTTGCGCCCCAGCCCATAGACTGGAACGCCAAGGAGCAGGAGCTCGCCACAGGACAGATCGACTGTATCTGGAACGGCTTCACCATCACCGAGGAACGCGCGAAGGTGATCCGTTACACGCCGCCCTACCTGAAAAACGCCCAAGTCATCGTGGTGAAGGGGAGCTCGCCCGTGCGGACGCTCGCCAGCCTCGCGGGAAAGAAGGCCGGGACACAGACCGGTTCGTCCTCTATTGACGCGCTT
Source organism: Spirochaetaceae bacterium (assembly GCA_031257995.1). GTDB lineage: Bacteria > Spirochaetota > Spirochaetia > Treponematales > Breznakiellaceae > JAIRNN01. The sequence continues at coordinate 3,361 of JAIRNN010000078.1, forward strand.
GATGACGCGCCTGAGTTCAAGAACAGCCTCAGAGAGGTTGTCGAGTACAAGGACTTCTTGACCGCGCTCATGGATCTGGATGTCGGCGGCATTGATGCCGTGGTGATCGACCTCGTCGTCGCCAACGACAACATCCGCCGTTCCGGAAAAGATTTCCGCATCCTCGATGAACGGCTGGGCGAGGAAGAGTTCGGCATCGGGTTCCGCAAGGGCGACGAGGCGCTTGCCAACCGGGTATGGGAGATCCTTCTGGAGATGGCAAAAGACGGCACGGTCGCCGAAATCGCCAACCGGTGGCTCGGCGCGGACATTTCGATCATCGGCAAATAACCGGCCGATCGGCCGGCGAGGCGCTTGTTCCGGTATCAGGTTGATTGCCGGATTAAGTGCCGGAGTAACTGTCGAATCAAGCATCAAGCGGTTGTTCCACGCCTCGTCCGGGGTTTGGGTCAACCGCAGCCGTGTTTTCACGGGAACATCGGGAACGTCTATGCTCAAATTTCTGTTTGAGGGAGCGGCCGCATCGCTGGCCGTGTTCGCCCTTACCCTGCTCTTCTCCCTGCCGCTCGCGTTCCCTGTCGCCGTGGGCCGTATGTCCAAAAACCTCGTGTTGCGCCAGGCCGTGAGCTTCTATCTCCTCATCATGCGTGGCACCCCGCTGATCCTCCAGCTCATCTTCATCTACTTCGCGCCCAAATACCTCTACCGCTTCCTCGTCGAGACCTTTTCCGCCGGGCGCCCGTCCCCGTTTTGGGCCTTCCTCCAGGCAATCCTCTCCTACAACCGATTCACCGCCGTCATCATCGCCTTCACGCTGAACTACGCCGCCTACTTCGCCGAAATCTACCGGGGCGGCATCGAGTCAATCGGCAAAGGCCAGTGGGAAGCCGCACAAGTCCTCGGCTTTACCCGTGGCCAAACCTACGCCCGCATCGTCCTCCCACAGGTGATAAAGCGCATCCTCCCCGCCGCCGGCAACGAAGTGATCACCCTCGTCAAAGACACCGCCCTCGCCCAAGTCATCGGTGTCGCGGAACTCTTTCACGCCGCCCAAAGCGCCTCCGCCCGCGAATTCTCCACCATCCCCATCTTCGTCGCCGGCTTCTTCTACCTCGTGATGAACTGGGGCGTAAGCGCCTTCTTCCAAGCCGCCGAAAAAAAACTCTCCTACTACTCATAACCGCGTGTCAGTGAATGGTGATTAGTGAGTGGGGAAGTCGCGGCAAATTGCCAACCCCTCGCTGGGGACAGCCCTTCTCTGCGGGGGACAGCCCCCTCTAGGGGGCCCTGCCCTCGTAACGCCCCCGCCATTATCCATTTTCAATGATCCATTCCCCTTAGCGCCCCATTTGCCGCAGGACTTCAAGATTCTTCCGCACAACGGCATGAGTAGGATCAATCTGTAACGCTTTTTCCCAGTCCGTACGGGCGCGGGCGAAGTCCCCTTTCTCAGTGTAGGCGGCACCCCGGTTATTGTACGCCTCAACATTAATGGGGTCGAGCCGTATCGCCGCGCTCCAGTCCGCCACGGCATTGTCTATGTCCCCTTTGTTAAAATAGGCGAGACCCCGGCTATAGTATGCATCGGCATAGTTGGGGTCCAGCCGTATCGCCTCGTTGTAGTCCGCCATGGCCTTGTCTCTGTCCCCTTTGTCATTGTAGGCGACACCCCGGTTATTGTACGCCTCGGCATCATTGGGGTCCAGCCGTATTGCTTCGTTCCAGTCCGCCATGGCCTTGCCTCTGTTCCCTTTGTGAAAGTAGATGTTTCCCCGGTACTTGTACGCGCCGGCAAGACTGGGGCCCAACCGTATCGCCTCGCTGTAGTCCGCCAAGGCCTTGTCATAGTCCCCTTTCTTCGCGTAGGCGATCCCCCGGTTAAGGTACGCCTCGGCATAATGAGGGCCCAGCCGTATCGCCTCGCCGTAGTCCGCCAGAGACCTGCCTATGTCCCCTTTCTTATAGTAGGCAAGGCCCCGGTTATTGTACGCGCCGGCAAAACGGGGATTGAGCCGGATCGCCTCGGTGAAGTCCGCTACAGCCCTGCTGTGGTCCCTTTCCTTAGAGTAGGCGACACCCCGGTTAATGTACGCGTCGACATAATTGGGGTCCAGCCGTATTGCCTCGTTGTAGTCCGCCATAGACTTGTCTAGTTCCCCTTTGCTAAAGTAAGCGAAGCCCCGGCTATTGTACGCTTCAGTATAATTGGGGTTGAGCCGTATCGCCTCACTGTAGTCCGCCAGGGCTCTGTCTATGTCTCCTTTTTTAAAGTAGGCGAGACCCCGGTTATAGCGCGCGTCGGCGTAATCAGGGTTAAGCCGGATTGCCTCGTTGTAGTCCGCCATAGACTTGTCTAGTTCCCCTTTACCAAAGCGGACACCGCCCCGGTTATTGTACGCCAAGGCAAGATTGGGGTCCAGCCGTATCGCCTCGCTGTAGTCTGCTATGGCCTTGTCTGGGTCCCCTTTGTTAAAGCGGACGACAGCCCGGTTATTGTACGCCAAGGCATAATTGGGGTTGAGCCGGATCGCCTCGGTGAAGTCCGCCATAGCTTTATCTAACCCCCCTTTGTTAAAGCAGACAACGCCCCGGTTAAAGTACGCCTCAGTATACTTGGGGTCGAGCCGGATTGCCTCGCTGTAGTCTGCTATGGCCTTGTCTAAGTCCCCTTTGTTAAAGTAGGCGATGCCTCGGTTAAAGTACGCCACAGCATCATTTGAGTCGAACCGTATCGTTTCGCTCCAATCCGCTATGGCCTTGCCTAGGTCCCCTTTGTTAAAGTAGGCGATACCCTGGTTCAAGTACGCCTCCGCGTTATGCGCGATACCTTTAGTCTCTTTCATTATTCTTCTCCTTAAAATAATTCCCTTTTTGCATCATGGATTCGGCGGTCTGCCCACCCCCTACGAGAAATTGAAAATGGAAAGCGGATAATGGCAGGAACAAAACGCGCAATCTCCAAAACCACGACCATTATCTATTTTCAATTATCCACTCCCCCGTAGGGGGAAGCTGCCCGCCTCTTTTATCTCTTCTATTTTATCTCTTGTCTGGTTACGGTATCAAGTAGGGCAACAGCACTTACTTTTTTATGACAGGATAAGAACCAAGAAGTCCCAGAGGGAGGGAAACAATGGAATTATCAGAAGAAACGCTCAAGGCGGATGAAAGAGAATCTTGGGCAGATACCGGATCCGGGGAGACAACGGGCCCGTATACGGCATAAGTTAACAGGCCTGTTGGTCATCGGGCTGTGTCCGATGATAACCCGGAGAGGAGGTTTTGGCGAAAGGGAGGAGACGGGCCGGGATCGGCGGTTCAGAAAGTTTTTTGAACTTCCCTAGGGCATACCGGACGGAGCCCCGTTTCGCGGGATATTTGGACGGCTGAATCCCGGGGGATTGAAGAAGCTCCTGCAAAACCGGCTTGGGCAGGCGGGCGAAGCCGGGGGGCGGGAAGCGCGGGGAGCGTAAGGCGGTACGCACAGTCAGCGCACGGGAGAATGAAAACGGCCTGGTACCGGGAGAACGGGCAGCGGGAGAGAAAAGGAATGAAATAACGGCTGTTCCGGATTTGTTAAACCTAACAGGCGCAAGCGGGGACACGATAACGGTTGGCACGACGGGGCGCCGGAAGGAGGCGGCGGGGAGGGTTCGGGCAAAGAAGGCTGATTATGCGCTGGCCGTGAAGGGAAATCAGCCAATACGGCGCCAGGAAATCAGGGGGTATTTTGAATGCCTTGACGGTGAAAAGGCGAAAGGCTTGCCTGAGGGCGTATGGGAAAGCGGGGTTGGGAAAGGCCGCGGGAGGAC
>JAIRNN010000141.1 GCA_031257995.1 Spirochaetaceae bacterium
ACCAACGCTCAATTTCACAAATAGCAAGAAAATTAAATGAAAGACCTCGAAAGACACTTGACTTTTTTACACCAAAAGAGGTATTATTTGAGTTGCGCTAGGAATTACCGACTGCCAAATAAAAATGATGCAGGAATGGAATTGTGTAATAACATCAGAATTTATGATAAAAATATTCCAATAATTATATATACTACGTCAAAAAATGTAAATAAATATTATGACCAAATAAATTCTTTGGGGGCATCAATTACTGCTTCTGGTGCTGAATTAATAAATAGAATATACAAACTAGCAAATAAATAACGGAATAACTTCGCATAACAGGACTATGGACGCTTCTCCATCCGCAACACACACGAAAAATAAGCGGTTGCGAAGATGGAAGTGGGGATAGGCCCCAGTAGAGAAGGTAGCGCAAGACCGCAGGTCTGGAGTGAAGGAAGAGGATTCCCCTCATTTTCTATTATCCATTTTCAATTCCCCGTAGGGGCCATCACCCCATCCCCCACACCGCCTCGCCTTCGGGGATGTTCGCCTTGAGCAGCGTCACCTTGAGGTCGTCGCCCGGTTCGCAGAGTTCTCCCGTTGCGGAGAGGGCCGCTTGGGTTTCCATCGCGAGGGCGGGGATCAGGATAACCGAGCGCGGCTTCCGTTTTTCAAGCAAGATTGCGTCCCACACACTGCCTTTTTTGCCGGCGAGGTAGACCTGTTTCCAGTGCGCGTTGGAGGCCCGCTGGGCGTGATTGGCTGCGGACGCGCCCCGTTCGGCTTGCAGTAGCCGCGAGAGAACCTCGTCGTCATTCAAGAGCGGCGCGCCCGTGAGGAAGGCCCGTATCTGCTGGTGGCAGAGCAGGTCGGTGTAGCGGCGGAGCGGGCTGGTTACCTGGGTGTAGATGTCGAGGCCGAGCGCCCAGTGCAGGCCGGGCTTGTTTGACAACGCGCGGGGACGCATCGTCCGGCGCAACTGGTAGTCCCCGGCAAGACCGGGGGGCAGCGTTTCGGGAGGGTCGCCCGCCTCTTGGCTGATATACGGAAACGGGATCTTGTTCCTGAGTGCCCACAACGCGGCCCCCTCGCCAGATACGAGCATACACTCCTTCACGATGCCCTGCGAGACGGCGGCCCGGCCCGGCTCAATCTTGACCATCTTCTTTTCCGGATTATCGGGATCCGCGCAAACGGAAAGTTCGACTTCGGGGAAGTCAAAGACGACCGCCCCGTTGCGGAGGCGGCGTTTGAGAATGTTGCGGGACAGCCTTTCCAGCGCGGCAAGCGGGGACGATTCCCCTTTTTCAAGCAGTTCATCGGCCCCGTGATAGGTAAGCCGTGTTACCTTGATCAGCGAGGGGAGGACATCCACGGCGGCAATCGTTGTGTCGGGATTCAGTGTCAGCTTAAACGTCAACGCCCGCGTGTTTTCCTGAAGGCCGAGCGCAAAGAGCGGTAGCGCGTCGGGGGAAAGCATCGTATAAACGCCGTCGGGCGTGTACAACGTGGAACCGCGTTCACGGGCTTCCTTGTCGGCGGGCGTGTCCGGCAACACCGATACGGCGGGATCGGCCACATGAACCCACAGCACCGTTTGTCCCGCCTCTTCCGTTACGCTGATCGCATCGTCGGGATCCTCGCTTCCCTCGTTATCAATGGCAAACGCATCCAGATGGGTAAGATCGGCGCGCTCTTCTCCCTGCGCCGCGTCCGGCGGGGGAATCAGGGCTTTTGCCGACTCCGGAATACAGCCGTTACGCGCCGGATGCGGATTCACAAAGACATCCCACACGCCGGTCTCAAGCAACAATCTATGCGCGGCAACCGGCTCTTCGGAAAGCCCCGCGTTCTTCATCGTCCGGCTCTTCTCGCTGCGCCCCAGAGCGAGCGCCTCCACGTCCTGCATAAAGCGGCGGTCTTCGGGCAACAACGCCCGCTTCTTTAACCGGGCCAGAAACGCCTCCCGGTCCGCGCTCTCACTCGCCTTTGCCGCCCGCTTTTGCCGTTCCGCCTCCACCCGCGCGGCATCCTTCGGCGTTACCGCTTCTATCGTACCGGAAAAATAAACCCCTTTCTGCAAAGCCTGGTACATTAGCCACGCGCTCTCAGGCGACCACGCGCCAAAGGCGAGCTCGGCGGCCTCTTTGAGCGTCGTTGTTGAACCGGAAAGCAATTCCCACGCCTCACGGAGACCGGCATCGTAACGATCGTGCAATGATGTGAGCAGGGAAAAATCGGTCAATGGGCCGGGATGCAGGAATTCAAAGTCTTTTTCACGCGCCTTCACCGTCTCGCCGTTCACGAGCGTCAGCGCAATTTTATCGGCAATATCGCTTATCCGCGCGGGTTTTGTCTTGTAGATAACCAGCGCGTCTTTTTTGAACATATCGTTAGACCCCAGCCGTCAGACGGGAAGGGCTTGGCCGCCCAGAACATACCGCTCGATCACTTCCGCAACCCCGTCGTCATCGTTGGTACGCTCGGTAATTAGCGCGGCAATGTTCTTAATCCGAGGGTCGGAGTTTGCCATCGCCACGCCGCAACCCGCCCAACGCAACATCGCCTCGTCATTCATCGAGTCGCCAATCGCAAAAACCTCCTCACGCGGCACGTCGAGCCGTTGCGCGACAAACGCCAGAGCCGTCCCCTTGTCAATATTCGGCGGTAAAATCTCAAGAAAGTAGGGCTTACTCGTAAAAAGCGTCACGTCCGTACCCAAATACGTGCGAAGAATGTCCTCCAGCGGTTTCAAAATCATCGGATCGCCCGGAATGACGAGCTTATGCGCCCCCGCCTCGACCATACTGCGGAAATTACTCACCACCACCTGCCGCATCCCGGTAAGTTTCTGGTCATAGTTTGTAAATTCGTTCTGCCGGGAGATATACATTACATCGTCGTCGTAGAGTTGCACCGAAAACCCCTCTGCGTCCGCAAGATCAAACGCGACCAGCGCGGCGTTTTTCGGCAGCAGCGACTCATACATCACCTTCCCCGTACGGCTCTCCACAATGATCGTGCCGTTCCCGCAGATGAGATACCCGTCCCGCTTGTGAAGACCGAGAATCTTTGAGAAAGAATCGAGCGCGTGAGGCACCCGACCCGAAGCCAAAACAATAGACACCCCCTCTTGTGCCGCCCGCCTGATCGCGTTGCGCGTCCTGAAAGAAATCGACAGGTCGGAGCGGAGAAGCGTATCGTCCAAATCAAGGGCAATAAGCCGAAACGTACTCATCGGGAAGCATTATACCCTACCCCGCCTGTTTTTGCAAGTATTTTGTCAAACCGCAAGAGAAGCATAAGGAGGGGGAAGTCTCCCCCTCGTTCCAGCCCTGCGGGCTTACACTACCCCCTCTGCGGGTGGCCCGCCCCCCGCAACGCCCCCGGCCTTAATCACAGGTTTAATCAAAAGAACCACAGATGGCGCCAAATGGCGGCACAGACAGGACGGATAAACACGGATT
>JAIRNN010000172.1 GCA_031257995.1 Spirochaetaceae bacterium
CGGCAACAGCCTGATCTTCCACTCAGACCGGGGCGCACAGTACTGCGCGAAATCGTTTTGGGACCGCCTGGGGGAGTTGCGCCCTTCGGTTCGCCAGAGCGTGAGCCGCAAGGGGAACTGCTGGGACAACGCCTGTGCAGAAACCTTCTTCAAAACGCTGAAACGGGAACTGGAAACCCTGGACGGCAAACATGCCGAGGCGGAGGCAAGGCAATCAGTATTCATGTATGTTGAGGCCTATTACAATCGCCTTCGTATCCATTCGGCGCTTGACTATGTGGCGCCTGATGTGTTTAACTCAAGGCAAGTCGCTTAATGGTGTCTGCCTAATGGGGTAAAGTCCACCTTGTTGTGTATGTCCTTGAGCAGTGCCCGTTCTTCCTCCATTAAGGTAACTTTGTATTTCTCACGTCATAGTTCTCCCCTCCGTTTCGGTCACTATAACCGGTAGTCTATCATATTTTATTCACAGGTAGAATACTGACTGCCTACTAGCACAACCTACGGTTGTGCCTGTTTCGGGCGCGGCATTGGGCGCCTTCGCGGTTAAATTTTCTTGAAGGTTCGCTGTAAATGCGGTTGTTCTAAGATTTGCTTGGGGTTTTGGAACAGGCTCCAAGGACTGTGGTTTTCCGTGATTCTATGTCGGCGTTTTTCTCAAGATTTATGTTCAAACTCCGAAACTGTACATAAGGAGCAAATAGTGCTGAATACAAGACTGCAACCGTATTCTATGAACCTCTTTAATCTGCTGCCTACTGCGCCGCAGGAGACACGGAACCTTTACTACGAGGCCAGGGTAACAGAATTCTCCCGAATTGGGACGGCAGACACTCCCTATATCGAAAGTTTTGAAGATATGATGGCGCGTGCCCAAAAGGGATCAGAATCTTCGGGTGTGGAACGCGGTGCTTCTCCCGGCGCGGAACTTGCCGACGGTACAGATTATATAGAAGATAACACAGAGAAATCAGGTCATACGGACGATCAAAGGGCGCCTGCGGAAAAGCCGCCCGTTGCCAGAGATCGCGCCGGCCCTGATAAACCGCATATCGAAACGGAAGAACCGGGCGAAAAGAAGCTCATCGATGAAGAGATGTTTGTCGGGGGGCCGAGTCTGGGGATGGTTCCGTTTTATCCTGCGCCCAATGCCGATGACAATCAGGTTGCCGTTGAAGACATTCCCGATGCGGTGGTAACGGAAAGCATGGAGACCGAGGGGATCACGGCTACGAATATGGCCGCGCCCGATGTGAAGGCGGATCCCGCATTTTCCTTGGAAGACGGCATAACGTTCACGGATACCTATCCCTTATTTGAAAACAAGCCCAATGTCCGAGGGACGGGTTTTAATGTGCCGGTTGACCCGTCGTTTGATGCCGCGCCGACTTCCGGTTTGGTTCAAGATGCGGGGATCATATTGGCAAACCTTACCGGCGAGGACACGACACCGGACGCGGCCAAGCAAACCCGGGATACGAAAGGCGGGCCTAAAGGCGATGTTTCAGAAGATAGCGAGGTTCCCGAACCTTTTCAGGCGCTGCCCGATCTCTTTGACAGCGGCCCTCAGCTTGTTTTGCTTGTCAATAACGCCGAGAATACCGAAAACGGGGCCAAACCCGAAAACACGGAAAGTAAAAAGAAGACCGACTCCCGGAAGCTCAATGTCGAGGTGGTGGATATGCGCTCTGATTCCGGGGCAAATGTTCGGGATAGCGCGTTTACCGACGAAACGAAAACGGCCGCTATACCGGTGAAGGACCTATTGGTTGACTTGAAGGGCGCGGCGCTTGGTTCGCTGGGGGACAGCTGCCAAACGCCGGCGGGTTTAGATCAGCTCAACACCACGAATAGCGCGGCCCAGCTTGAGCGTTTTCTCTCGCGGGAGTTACACAACGGCTTGAACGGCGACATCGTGCGTCAGGCGGCGGTGATGCTGAGGGATGGCGGCGAGGGGCTTATCCGGCTTCAACTGCATCCTGAATCGCTGGGTAACGTCCGAATCAAACTTTCTATGTCGGGCAACAAGGTGGAGGGTATCATCACGGTGGAGAGTCCCGAAGCGATGAACGCCTTTGAACGGGAGCTTGAATCTCTTGAGATGGCATTCCGTGATTCGGGCTTTGAAGGGGCCAGTCTCAATATGCAGATGTCGGGCGGTAAAACCGGCGGCGGCCTTTTTGACGGGGTACAGGCCGGAGTGTTTTCCCGGATAATCGCCGCCTCAAGTTACGAATCGTCCGCCGTTACCGCCGGAGGCGAAACCGGCTCCATCTACGACCACGGCGGCCTCTCCATCCTCGCCTAGGGCCCCTTAGGAGCCTTGCGTGGGGGCGGTGTTGCGGGTAAAGGCGGCGGCAACTTCGCGGCACTGAAGGCACTATCCAAATGCCGCCTTTATTGGCGCCGCGCCGTGTTGCATAATTGTACCAAAGCGCTCAACGTTTCACTCGCGGCAAAGGCGCCCTGCGGGGGAATGGAAAATGGCGGGGCTTTTCCATTCCATAGGGATGGGGGCGTTACGGGGGCGGGCCCCCGTAGAGGGGGTAGGACACAACGAAGTGCGGCCGCGGGGGGAGACTTCCCCCTATATTCTTAGGAAAAACAGATAAAGTATCGAGGAGGATATATGGCTATTAGTTCGGTTTTGTCGCCTGCGGAGGCGGCGGATTATGCGGCGCAGGCTGACCGGTTTAACCGGACTCTGAGTGAGGGAAAGCCGCCCAAGGGGAACGCGCTGGGGCAGGAGGATTTTCTGAAGTTGCTGACGAAGCAGCTCCAGTATCAGGACCCGATGTCGCCGATGGATGACAAGGCGTTTATCGCGCAGATGGCGCAGTTTTCCAGTTTGCAACACATGAACACGATGTCGGCGGATATTGCGAAGCTGACGGCACTGCTGTCGGGACGGGAGGCATCCAGCGAGGCGTACAGCAGTCTGGGCAAAAATGTCGAGATTCTCGACGGCGAGGAGACGGTTCAGGGCAAGGTGATGGCGGTTACGCGAGGCGCGGTTCCTGAGATTCTCGTCAACGGCGATATGTATCCGTGGGAATCGGTTACGAGGGTGTTTGTCGAATAAGGCAAAACCTTAATCACGGTTCACCGCAGATGGCGCCAAATGGCGATGCGGATGAGACAGATAGCCCCATAAATGGGGACACAGATTATTCACAGCGGACTTCTGTGTAATCTGCGGACAAATTTTCTCATCTTTTATCCGCATTAATCTGTGGACCAATTCATTTGTATCGCCAGTAATGGCGCCGTTTGCGGTATCTGCGTCCTCTTGTGATTCGGTACCCTCTGTTGGTACCCTCCGTAATGCCTCAAAACAGAACCTAGCCGAAAAAGCGGGTGCCTCAAAACTAAAAACCTGGCCAAAAACTATACTGGTTCCACCGGAGTGCGGAACAAATGAGGTTAGGAATGAAAACAAGACGAGAGATTTATCAGG
>JAIRNN010000202.1 GCA_031257995.1 Spirochaetaceae bacterium
TTTGGAAGCGTTTTTCGCCGAAAAACTCGTCGTTATCGTCATCCCGTCCGAGCGGGGGCTGCCCCAAGACAAGGTGTAGGCTATAGCCGCCGGAATCTTCGTCTTGGCCGACATTTCCACCGCCGCCCAGTCTACTTCCCCCGCCCCCTCAGGCGGCCCTCCCCACAGGATATCCGACTCATACCGCTCGCCCCACACGTGCCCCGTCCGTCCCGTCCGCGCGTTGAAACGGGCGGAGAACGTTTGTTTCATCCACTGCATTATCTTCGGCAGTTTGAGGCCGTCGTCGGGCTTAATGTAGAATGTGAGCCACGCCCCCTCAAGCCGGAGCCCGCGCATTTCGAAACCGTAACGCTCTTTCGTCTCGCGGAGTACGCGGTGGAGGAGCGCTTTCGCCTCCGGCAGCCGGAACAAGGGCTCTTCGATATTAACCGCCGTCCGCACCTCGTACCAGACGTTTTCCGCCAGCTCTCTTTCTTTTCGCATATATTATAACCTCGTACATATATATATGCGGTTGTCAGCCGTATTGCTTTAATCAAACACGAAAAAAGTGCGAAAAAACTGAAAAATCGTGATTTTGGAACAGACTCCTTTATCAAAGGATTTTGAAACAGATTCTACATACAAAAAAAGGTATAAGCGGATAAACTTATTTTCATACTGTTCTTTTTTGGAACAATGTTTTACGATTTTATTTGCTGGATTCAAAAACTGGGTTGGCAAGGGAGGACAAATGACTATTGCAAACTTACGACAGATAAAGGAAATCGAGCGGACCCGCTCTATTACTCAGGCGGCGAATAATCTGGGCATCGCGCAGCCGCATTTGAGCAAAATGGTTCGGGAAGTGGAGCAAACGCTGGGATTTGTGATCTTTGACCGGGGCGCGAGAGGCGTTGTCCCCACGAGCAAGGGCGTACTGTTTTTGACGCATGTTGACAAGATACTCGAACAGTTGCACAGCATCGATGTCCTTGCCCGTACCGACATCAACCAGAAACGGTTTAGTGTGTCGATTCCGCGCGGCAGCTATATCGCGGAGGGCTTTATCAAATTTGTGACTGAGAACGACTACCATGAGGGGGTGTCTTTTGACCTGTCGGAGACCAACTCCGTGGAAACCATTAACACCATCGCGGGGCACCGCTTCAATATCGGTGTTGTCCGCTACCAGACCGTTCATGAAAAATACTTCCTTGATTACCTCGTGGAAAAAGGACTCAAATACGATCTTGTTTGGGAGTTCGAGATGCTTGTGCTGATGTCGCCCCGAAATCCGGCTGCCGAAATCCTAGAGATAACGCGGGACGATTTGGCAGGGCTTGTAGAGATCGCACACGGCGACAATGTCATTCCCTACCGTAACACGAACATGACGGATTCCGCATCTTTTCTAAAGCGAGACGCGGCGCCGGGTATGGCGGTGCAAAAAAAGTTTTATATCTATGACCGTGGCATCCAGTTTGGCCTCCTCACTTCCCTGCCGGACACATATATGTGGGTTTCGCCCGTCCCCGACAACATTCTGAGTACGTTTAACCTGATCCAGCGCCGATGTTCCTATCCCGAAAACCGCTACCGCGATATTTTGGTGTTCCGCAAAAGATACCGTTTTAGCGACATGGATAAAAACTTCATCAACTGCCTTCACAAACAGCGCAACAAGGCATTGCAACAAAACTACACTTAAGGAAAAAGTAAGGCGGGTATTGTGCGCTACGCGAATGGATAATTGAAAATGGATAAGGGAAAATGAGAGGACTAGTTGGGGGAAGTCGCGGCAACGCAGTTGCCGACCCCTCGCTCCAGCCCGCCACCCGCAACGCCCCCGGCTTAATCGCAGGCTTTATCACAGTGAACCGCAGATGAACGCAGACAGGCACAGATAAACACAGATGAAGAGGTACACAGATTGCGCCGTTAATGGTGACAGATTACACAACGATTAAAATTAACCGCTAAGGCGAAGAAGGCAAATAAGGATGGCTGATATTATTGTGTAGGACTGTCGACTTTACAAGCACTATGGAAGGCCAACTAAACAGACGGACTGGTGATAAAAGGCACATCTATCGGTGAAAACCTTCTTCGCTTTTGCGGTTAAATTCAGGGTTGGCAAAACAAGCAGTCTAACAGTAGCAGACCCATTCATCAATGAAAAATCCGCGTTAATCTGCAGACCCGATTCATCCGTGTTCATCTGCGGTTAACCGTGATTTATCCTTCGTCCAGAGCCTGTTCAAGGTCGGCGATGAGGTCGGCGGCGTCTTCGATACCGACGGAGAGGCGCAGGGTGTCGTCGTATACGCCGGCCGCTTCCCGCATCACGGGGGACTGGCTAAAGTGGGTCGATGAGGCCGGGTGTACGATGAGCGATTTCGCGTCGCCCACGTTAACCATGTAGTCAAAGATCCGCACCTTTTTTAACACGGCGAGCGCGGCATCCCGGCCCCCTTTCAGGCGGACGGAGAGGATCGCACCCGGGCCGCGAGGGAAATACCGCTGGGTAAGGCCGTAGTAGGGGCTTTGCGGCAATTCCGGATAGGAAACTTCTTTGATTGCGGGATGGCCCGCCAGATACGAGGCGATCTGGCGGGCGTTTTGGGTGTGTCGTTCCATACGGAGCGAGAGCGTTTCGATGCCTTGCAAGAGGAAAAATGCCTGCATCGGGCTCATGTGCGCGCCTAAATCGGTCAAGTACACGATCCGCAGACGTTTAGTAAACAACGTTTGCCGCAGTTCATCTTCCGGAATCGAGTCTTGATAGTCACGGTAAAACTGCTCTATCTGCGGGAACCGCCCGTTAAAATAATCGAAGCCGCCTTTTTCCACCACGAGGCCGCCGATCACCGTGCCGTGCCCACCCAGATACTTGGTAGCCGAATAACAAACGATGTCCGCGCCGTAATCAAATGGACGCAGGAGATAGGGAGTGGCGAAGGTGTTGTCAACGACGAGCGGTACGCCGTGACGGTGTACCCGTTTTGCGATTTCCTCGATGTCAACGACATTCATCCCCGGATTCCCCAGACTCTCAAGATAGACCGCCTTGGTCTTGTCGGTAATGAGCCGCTCGTATGCCGACACATCGTTCTCGTCTTCCACAAATTTCCCGGTGATACCGTACTGGGGCAAAATCGAAGAAAGCAATGTGGTACTGCCGCCGTACAGGGTTTTTACCGCGACAATCTCGTCCCCGCTTCGCGCAAGATTGAGAAAGGTGTTCGAAATTGCCGCCGTCCCGCTTGCCATCGCAAGAGCGGCGGCTCCTCCCTCAAGGGAAGCGATCCGCTTTTCCAGCGCCGCATTGGTGGGATTCGAGAAGCGCACCTACGAGTGGCCTTCTTCCGCGTAGGAAAAGAGCCGTACACAGCGGTCGTAAGTCCCCCAGCTCGAAAGCCGCCGTTTGGTAAACAGGCGCCGTTTTTGACCGGTAATGCTCGGCGGACTTGTCCGGCGTGGTGTGCGACCCGTCCAAACTCAAGATCGAGAAGCCGGAGACGGGCGGGTACGTCCGCGATGCCGCCCGTTTCGCCTCCGATATGCTGATACCGCCCCTGTCCCCCGAAAAGGCCGCCCTCGTCGAAGTTGAGCGCGGTCCCAACATCAAGCCCTGCCCCGTCCCGCAGCGCCCTCTCGATGCCTACACGCTCCCCGTGCCGCTCAAGGCGGGGGACAACATCCCCACGGACGAAGGAGGCGCGTCCCCACGGACGGAGGAGCCGCGTCCCTACGGACGAAGGAGGCGCGTCCCTACGGACGAAGGAGGCGCGTCCCTACGGACGAAGGAGGCGCGTCCCTACGGACGAAGGAGCCGCGTCCCCACGGACGAAGGAGGCGCGTCCCTACGGACGAAGGAGCCGCGTCCCTAATA